>JANMME010000250.1:0-7995 GCA_031373015.1 Saprospiraceae bacterium | reverse complement strand
ACCGGGAGCTATCAGGTAAGACGAGATTATTGACCTCCGAGAGAGGTTTTTCTAACATACCGTAGAGAACATACTTGTGCATTGAATGCGGCACGGCGCAACGCCGTGTCGCATTTTTTTGGCCCCAAACCTCTTTGATTTTCAAAAACCTACGGTATGTATACATCTTTCATTTACCCAATAAGTGTGTTTTTTGACAGGATGTACAGGATAAACAGGATGGTGTCGGCTTCGCCGACATGACTTTTGTGCAAAATATCGGCATAAAGCATATCAAATCAATGATTGGAGCAAGTCGGCGAAGCCGACTCCATCCTGTTTATCCTGTACATCCTGTCAAAAAAATAGGTTTAGCGCCTGTTCGAAAGTTTTTAATCACCTTGTATACATACCATAGGTTTTCAAAAACCTACGAGGTTTCGGGCGGATCGGAAACTTTCTCCATTGAGCTGTCTACCTTCGCCTTCGACAAACATTTTCAGGCACATGAAACACACCGTCCTTCTTCTTTTCTTCCTGGCTCTAGGCTGCGCCCAAAAAACTTCCTACCCCGTTGACATAAAACCCATCATGCCCGTCATTGCGCCTGTGAGTGGCAACGAAGCCCTGCAAAACGGTCCCATGCTCGGCTATGTCGAAATGAAGGAAGTCCTCGTGTGGGTGCAGACCAAGACTTTTGCCGGGGTGCAGGTGGAGTATTGGGAGGCTGGGAAACCGGAACAAAAATGGCGCACAGACCTGGTACAAACTTATAAAAACAGCGCATTCACGGCTAAATGCATTGCCGACCAATTGGAGCCAGGCCGTACGTATGAGTACCGGGTGGAAATAAACGGGGATTCGGTTCAACTCCCGTACCCAACCACCTTTAAGACCCAAGCACTCTGGCAATGGCGGGTAGATCCACCCGTTTTTACGCTCGCCACAGGCAGTTGTGCCTACATCAATGAACAGGAATACGACCGTCCGGGGAAGCCTTATGGCTCTAATTATCAAACCTTTACGCAAATCGCCAGGCAAAAACCAGACCTCATGCTTTGGTTGGGCGACAATGTGTATTACCGGGAAGTTGATTTCTTTTCGCGCGCCGGGATGCAGCATAGGTACACCCACGACCGAGCCATACCTGAACTCCAACCCCTGCTTGCCTCCACGCCACAATACGCTATCTGGGACGACCACGATTTTGGCCCAGACAATTCGGACGGCACCTGGATAAACAAGGAAACGGCCTGGGAAGTGTTCCGCGATTTTTGGGGAAATCCAACATTTGGGGTGAATGGCCAAAAAGGTTGCACCACGAAATTCCAATTCGCCGACATGGACTTTTTCCTGCTGGACAACCGCTATTTCCGAACCCCCGACAATTGCAAAACTTGTCCAAATCGCTCGTCCTTGGGCCAGGAGCAAATGCGCTGGTTTCTGGAATCCCTAGCTGCAAGCCGTGCCCCGTTCAAACTGATAGCCATTGGTGGTCAGGTACTTACTTCTAGCACCAACGACGAAACGGCGTTCCACTTTTTTCCAGCCGAACGCGACACGATTTTGAAATTTATCGAAAGAGAAAACATCAAAGGCGTGATCTTCCTGACCGGCGACCGCCATTTCAGCGAACTCAGCGCCATGAAAAACGCCGCCGGCAATTGGGTGTACGATCTTACTGCATCGCCGTTTACCTCTGGCGTTTATGCGGATGCGCCGACCAAGGAAATGAACGAATTCCGGGTGTCGGGCACAGCTGTGGGCGAGCATAATTTTGGCCTGTTGCGCTTCTCCGGCCCGCGCAAACAGCGCGAGGTGGAAGTGAAAATTATCAACTTTGAGGGCAAGGAGATGTGGTCGAGGGTACTGACGCAGGAGGGGCTGAAGTAGTCTATTTTGGTTAATCGCCACCAACCATTTTCATTTTTCAGCAGTCTTGGCAATTGAATAAATATTTCGCAGTCATGAAAAAATACCTTTTCGCTTTTCTGGCAACATCCTTGTCCCTCATTGCTTGCCAACATGAGGAAGCTAACCCCCGTTCAAGCTGCGTAGAGCAATTTTTGATGGACAATAATTTGCTTGCTTATGCCGGGCAAAACCTCGGATGTGATGATATTTACGTCTTGCTTTTTGAACTTGACGGGAAGGAGTATTTCTGCTCTGAATGTCCTTGCGCAGATATGCTGTCCATACCTATTGACTGCGACGAGATTCCTTATTGCCCGAGCGTATATTCTCCCGAGTTGGAATATTTTTTCAATAATGCTGTCAATAAAGGCATAGTGGGCGTAAAGCCATGATGCAGCGAGCACTTTTCAACTTTTCCCCATCCACAAATCCCCCAATCCGCAAATCAACACCCACTCATGACATCCACCGTTACCTACATCGGCGAACTCCGCACCGAAGCGACCCACCTCTTTTCCGGCACGAAAATTATCACTGACGCGCCGCTGGACAATCAAGGGAAAGCCGAGGCTTTTTCGCCTACTGACCTCTGCGCTACTTCGCTGGCCACTTGTGCGCTCACGATCATGGGCATCAGCGCCCGCAATCATGGCATGGATATGACCGGTGCCCAGGCAGAGGTCACGAAAATCATGGCAGCCGATCCGCGCCGGATTGCACGTGTGATTATTAAGTTTATTATGCCGCAAAACGGCTACTCAGATACGCAGAAACAGATATTGGAAAAAGCGGCGCGCACTTGCCCGGTGTCGTTTAGCCTTGCAGAGGGGCTGGATCAAGTGATGGAGTTTGAGTGGTAGGTACCCGTACGTTTACTAAACCTTAGAGGTTTAGTAAACGTGGCTACTTTTGGGCAATAAAAAAGCCCACTCCATGCGCATTTTCTTTTTCGCTTTCCTCCTAACCCTTTCGTTCTCAACGGCCAACGGCCAACAGTCAAAGGTCAACAGTCAAAGGTCAATAGTCAACGGCCAAAAGTCAAAAGTCAACAATTACGTCAACCCCTTCATCGGCACTGGCGGGCACGGGCACACATACCCTGGCGCAACCGCCCCTTTTGGAATGGTGCAACTCAGTCCCGACACGCGCATTTCGATGCTCGATTGGGACGGCTGTTCTGGCTACCACTATTCAGATTCACTGATTTATGGCTTCTCGCACACGCACCTGAGCGGCACTGGGGTGCCAGATTATTGCGATATCCTGTTCATGCCCTTTCTGGATGGCCTACGCCTCGAACCCAAGGATTATGCCTCGCCCTTCAAGAAAAAAAAGGAAAAAGCAGAACCGGGCTACTACTCCGTTTTCCTGGAGCGCGACCGGATCAAGTGCGAACTCACGGCCACGGAACGTGTGGGTGTACATCGCTATACTTTCCCAGAAAACGCAGAAAAAGGACAGGTTCTGGTGGATTTGCGCCACCGGGATGAGGTGTTGGATGCGCAGTTGAGTGTGACTGGCAACAATGAAATAGCAGGCTATCGCATTTCAAAAGCCTGGGCCAAGGAACAGCACGTCTATTTTGTGGCGCGGTTTTCCAGGCCGTTTTTCAACAGCGTTTTGCTCGACATGGCAAAGACGCCGCGCGAGGCCAACCCAAGCGTCACCAGCAAGGCCATCCTCGGCCTGCTTGATTTTTACAATGACGTTGAACCTCTCGTCATTACCGTCGCCATTTCGGGCACCAGCATCGAGGGCGCCCGGAAGAACCTCGACATGGAATGCCCCCACTTTGATTTTGAAAAAGTGAAATCCGAAACCCAAGCCAAATGGGCGCAGCAACTTTCCAAGATCGAAGTCGAAGGTGGGTCTGACGCACAAAAAATCGCCTTTTACACAGCACTCTACCACACCATGGTCGTACCCAACCTTTGGAGCGACGCGGATGGAAAGTACCGGGGGCGTGACAATAAAATTCACGGCTCGGAAGGGGAGGCTTACACGGTTTTTTCCCTGTGGGACACCTACCGCGCCTGCAATCCCTTGTACACGATCTTAGAGCCGAAACGCACCAATAGTTTTATACAAACCTTTCTAAATCAATACAACGAGGGCGGTCTTCTGCCTGTGTGGGAACTGGCAGCCAATGAGACCGACTGTATGATCGGCAATCACGCCATCCCGGTCATCGCTGATGCCTGGGCAAAAGGCATCCGCGACTACGATGGCAAATTGGCCCTGGAAGCCATGAAGAAAAGTGCCAACAGCGATCGTTATGGCCTGCGTTGGTATCGGGAAATGGGTTTTGTGCCAAGCAACCGAGAATCGGAATCTGTATCGAAAACCCTCGAATACGCTTTCGACGACTGGTGCATCAGCCAAATGGCCCGGAGTCTGGGACAAAACGATGTTGCGGAGGAATTTGCCCGCCGGGCGCAATCCTACAAAAACCTATTTGACCCCAGCAGCGGTTTTTTCCGCGCGCGTCGCGGGGCAACTTGGCATACGCCGTTCGACCCATTTGAGGTGAATTTTAATTACACGGAAGCTAATGCCTGGCAATACCGATTCGCCGCGCCGCAAGACCTGGGCGGTATGATGAAACTCCTTGGCGGACGCGAATCTTTTGCGAATCAACTGGATAGCCTATTTACGGCCCACGCCAAAACCACCGGGCGCGAGCAAGCCGACATCACGGGCCTCATCGGACAATATGTGCATGGCAACGAGCCCAGCCACCATATCGCCTACCTCTACAACTATGCAGGGCAGCCATGGAAAACTCAGCAGCGTGTGCGCCAAATCATGGATTCGATGTACTCCGATTTACCAGACGGACTGAGCGGCAACGAGGATTGCGGCCAAATGTCGGCATGGCTGGTACTCTCGGCCATGGGCATTTACCCGGTGGTGCCGGGCGACCCAATCTATGTTATTGGAACGCCCTGGTTTGAAAAAACGACCCTCCATTTGGACAATGGTAAAACCATGGTCTTAAAAGCGCCCGGGGTTTCCGTCAAAAATTTCTATGTTAAAGGCTTGACATTCAATGGAAAACCATGGTCAAAATCCTGGCTCAGTCACGAAATATTGACGGGCGGCGGCACTTTGGAATTTGACATGGACAACAAACCCGGCACCTGGGGTTCCGCTGAAAGCGATTGCCCGGTGTCGGCCATTTCTGAACGTGCTATTGTATCCGTACCGTTTGTGAAATCTGGCGCGACCATCTTCAAAGACCGTACGGAGGTGGAGCTCGGTTGCGCAGACCCGGAAGCCAAATTGCGCTATATGTTTGCCGACATCACTGGCAAGGTGCAGTGGCGTGACTACAAAGATCCATTCACCGTTGATCGAAGCCAACGAATGTTCGTGACCGCCGAGCGCGGCAACGAAAAAAGCAATGCCGTGATGGTGGAATTCCGTCGCATTCGCAGCAACATGAAAGTGCTGGGCTACAAAAATCCCTACTCGGCGCAATACACCGCTGGTGGTGACGATGGGCTGGTGGACGGTGTCCGGGGAGGCTCAGATTTTCGCACAGGCGGCTGGCAGGGATTCGAGGGCGTGAACCTCGATATGGTGATTGACTTGGGCAAACAACAGAAGATCAACCGGGTACGCGCCAATTTCCTGCAAGACGAGAATTCCTGGATTTTCTTTCCGACCAAGTTGCAAGTGGAAATTTCGGAGGATGGGAAAACATTTGTCCCTGCCGGGGAAGCGCTGTGCGACACGCCGCCTTCGGCACAGGGTAATTTGCAAAAGGAACTCAGTGTCGAGTTAGGCGGGAAGAAAGGGCGATACCTGCGTGTGGTGGGCGTTTCGCTGCAAATGTGTCCTACAACGCATAAAGGGGCGGGGCATCCTTGCTGGATTTTTGCGGACGAGGTAGGGGTAGAATAAATTAAAATTGAAGAAATCTACTCGAAGGTGTTGTGTTTTTAGATTTAACTGCTTATTTTTGAAAACGCAAACCCCTAAAAACTAAAATCATCCTACAAAATGGAAGTTTTAGAGCAAAAAATGACCTACGCCGACCTCATGGAACTTGATGTTCCAGAAGGCGATACGGGTATCTATGAACTCTTAAACGGTGAAATCGTGAGACGCTCTTCCCCTAACACGCCACATCAGAGAACTTTGCTCAAATTGGTTCGGTATTTTGACCGATTCAATGAGGAGAAAAATCTCGGGCAACTTTTCTTTGCCCCTTATGATGTCTATCTGGACGAATACAATGCGGGTATTCAACCCGATCTCCTGTTTGTGAGCCACGAACGCGATTTTATCATCAAAGAAAACAATGGCGTGGTGGGCGCACCCGATTTAGCCATCGAAATCCTTTCTAAAGGCACAACGAACAGAGATCGAGGCATTAAAAAAGATATTTACGAACAGTTTGCCGTGTGGGAATACTGGATTGTGGATACTCAAAATCGCAGCATCGAGGTTTATCGGATGGAGAACAACCGCTATCGGTTGTTCTCGTTTGCAGAGGAAGAGGGCGTGGTGAAATCTTCGGTGCTGGAGGGGCTGGAATTGGAGGTGGGGACGATTTTTGGGACATAGGAAATATCCAATATCCAACAAGGAATTTCCAATGTCCAAGTAAGCGTTGCGTTTGGGATTCGTCGCTGCCCTAAGTCCAAGAGTCATCGTGAGTGGGCAAATGCAGCGCTTACTTGGACATTGAAAATTCCTTGTTGGATATTGGATATTCCCTATTCCCTATTCTCCGCCAACCCTTCCCGCTTCTGTTTCCATTCCCGTATTCCGCTTCCGCGATTTCACCCTATCATTCCCAAAACGATAACCGATGCTCATACTCACACGGCGGCTGTCCCAGCGACCGCTGCCAAAGGAATACAAGCCATTGAAATCGGAATAGCCATCCCAGCCTGTTTCATAGAAAATATCGTCGGCGCTGAGGCGCACATTCAGCCGTTCGCGCAGGAATTTGCGCTGCAAGCCAAGATTTAAGCCCCAGCTGGATTCGTACAAAAACACGCCGCCCCAGATACCGGGACTGCCGTAGTAGCCAGATATTTCTCCCTTAATCTTCAATGGCAAATCGAAGGTGTGTTGCTGAAATATGCTGTAGGTCAAAGCTTGCACGTCCACCACGCCGCCTTCGCCATAATCAGCTTGGTTGTCTTTGTGCGCAACACTGGCATTGCAATAGACATTCCACCATTTGAATATCTGCACCGGTGCGCTGACATTGAAACTGACGACCGTTTGGCTGGCAAGATTGTCCCAAGTAATGTACCCTGCCCGAGGGTCAATCGTGTCGGGCGCAATGAGCCGGGTGATCTGGTCGGTGGTGCGGCTGTAGGCTAATTTGAAATTGTAGCGATGGGCCAGCGTGTAGCCCAATTCCAGGTTGTTCACGATTTCTGGTCGGAGAAAAGGGTTTCCTTTTTCGTAGGATAGTTGGCTGAGTTGGTTGTTGAAGGGGTTGAGCACGTTGTAATCTGGGCGGTTGATCCGCCGACCGCCGGTGAGGGCAAAACTGTGGTTTTCAGAAGGATCCCAGCTCAGCCCCACATTGGGGAACCAACTCAGGTAGTTGAACAATACGGGCGGCTCCTGCAGCTCAGGCAGGAAGGCTTGCAGATTACCACTGGCATCAGTTTGTTCTGCTCGAAGTCCGGCGGTAAAATTCCATTTTTTACCCATAGCCCGGGCATAATTTACATACCCTGACTGTACGTCGCGTTCACCGAGCCATTTGCGCCGATGTTTTTATCACGTTTCAGCCGGATGTCAATGATTCCCGCATTGCCTTCTGCCTCGTATTTCGCTCCCGGGTTGGTGATGATCTCGATGCGGTCAATCTGTTCGGCGGGCAGGTTTTGCAGGTAAACCCTCAGGTCTTCGCCCGTGAGCGGAAGCCGCTTGCCGTCCCCACGCTGGCAAAGGCGACGGCTTCTCCCGTTTTGCTTTGCAATTGTCCGCGGATACTGGCATTTTGAGCCGACAGGGAAAGCGTGGCGCTGAGCCACAGGAGGGTAGTTAATATTTACAGGCTTAACTTGTTGTGTTTGGAATAAGCTCGAAGCGGACAGCAAAGTGAGGAGATGGTTGCGAGGAGGGGAG
>JANMME010000221.1:0-2803 GCA_031373015.1 Saprospiraceae bacterium | reverse complement strand
GAGAGATTCAAACAGAAGCGATCATATTTTGTAGCTTGATGCTTCTCCTCAAAAATATGATGCATTGTACATGCCGCGCACGACCTACCACACGGGGCCTTTGGATATTCATGATCTGTGTTTTGGCAAGGATGGAAAATTGTACGCCGTCAACACCCTGTTCTCTTGCATCGTGAGCATTGACGACCGATACAATTTTACCCCGTTTTGGAAGCCGCCGTTTATTGACCAACTCGTTTCTGAAGACCGATGTCATCTCAATGGCCTGGCCTTGAAGGATGGACGGCCTAAATATGCCACGGCCTTTAATCAGGGAAACAGTTTTCAAAGTTGGCGGGAAAATGTCACTACCACAGGCGTTGTTTTTGATGTCGAAACCAATGAAACCGTGGTGAGCGGTTTGGCTATGCCACATTCGCCGAGGTGGTTTGGGGATGCCTTGTATGTGTTGCTTTCTGCTTCGGGCGAACTGATTCGGGTGGACGTGAACAGCGGAAAACACGAGGTGGTGGTCAAACTGGATGGATTTGTAAGGGGAATGGATCTGTATAAAGACTACCTATTTATTGGCCTTTCCAAGCTTAGGAAAAATTCTTCGACCTTTGGAAAACTTAAATTTGCAGAAAAAGCCAACCAGGCGGGCATTGTTATCGTCCATTTACCAACGGGAAGTTTGGTAGGCCAAATCAGCTACCTTACCTCCCTGGATGAAATTTACGACGTGCATATTCTTGGAGACAAGACTCGACCTAACATTCTAAATACGGCCACGCCCGACTACAAATTGGGCCTCATGATACCAGAATCCACTTTCTGGGCAAAACCTGAAGCATAATTCCTTCACAATTACTACATCACACAATTATGAATCAAATCTTCCACGCACGAAAACAGCGACAACTCCGACATCTCGTCAAAAGGTTGAAAGTGCTTTCAACCGATTCCCAGCAAAATGCCCAACTTCAAATGGGTGCTTTGATCAGGAAAATCAAAGCACTGGTGAAAGAACTGGCCTGTGTTTTGGCCCCTTTCCATCTAAAGCGGATTTTGGGTCCGGCGGCCTTGATTTTGGGCATTTCTTTTGGCACTCCGGCAGCGGCACAATCCTTTGCTGCGCCACAAAAGAACCCCTTTGGATTGGCTTCAACGTATAATTATGCCTTTCCAGCTTTTGCTGATTTAGATGGAGATGGTGACCTGGATTTGTTGGTGGGTGAAGACCCTTATAATGGCGGGGGTCTACAGTATTTTGAAAATACAGGTACTCCTGCTGATCCACAATTTGCACCACCGCTTCAAAACCCTTTTGGGATCGCGCTAGATTCCGCTTATGTTTTCCCGGCATTTGCAGATTTAGATCATGACGGGGATAATGATTTGATCCTTGGAGAATCGAATGGGAACATACTGTATTATAAAAATATCGGCAGCGCTGCCGTCCCCGAGTTTGCGGCGCCCGTGAAGAATCCGTTTGGGTTGGTTTCATCAAACACCTTTGCCATCCCTTCTTTTGCAGATTTGGACGCGGATGGCGACCTTGATTTGCTGGTAGGTGAGTATAAGGGCGTTATGAGGTATTTTAAAAATACAGGCTCTGCAACCAACCCACAATTTGCAGCGCCACAGCAGGACCCGTTTGGAATAACCCCACTCAACACGGTAGGTTTCGCAACTTTTGCGGATTTGGATGTTGATGGCGACCTGGATTTGCTCATTGGGGAATATTATGGCAACATGCAGTATTATAAAAATTCCGGTTCCGCGACCAGTCCGCAGTTTGATGCGCCCGATGAGAATCCATTTGGTTTGGTTGCCGCGGTTGACCTGGCTTCCCCCGTGTTTGCCGACTTGGATGGCGATGGCGACATGGACCTGCTGGTGGGTGAATACTATGGCGCTATGCAGTATTTTGAAAACACTACGCTTTCAGGAACGCAAGAACAATATGCCAACATTTCCCTCACATTACATCCAAACCCGGTAGCAGATGTGCTGAACATCCAGACGGACATGCCCTTTGAAAGGATGGAAACCTATGATGCTATGGGCAGGTTGTTTAGAACCTATGAGGGCGCTTATACTACAATTCAAGTGGGAGATTGGAACCGTGGGGCCTACCTCTTGAAATTTATAGATGCAAAAGGGCAATTTGTTACGAGAAAAGTAGTAAAAGAATAGTTGTCCTATTTGTCAAAATGGGGTGTCTCGAATTTTTGAGTTTAATACGTCCCAGAGGGACGGAATCTTTGTAGAAATGTTGATTTCGAAGGTTGGCGTGCCGTAGGTACGCTATCTAACGCTCACAGATAGCGTACCTATACCGCCGAGCCTCCCTTACGCATATCACGAAGCGTGTGTCATTCTGAGCGTAGCGAAGAACCCGTGGGCGAAGCCCGCAAAAATAAAGCCTTCGGCATCGGGTTCTTCGCTACGCTCAGAATGACACACGCGCTTGGGATGCGTAAGGGAGGCTCGGCGGTAACGGCACGCCAACCCGAATTTTCGTCCATTTTCTACCAAGAATTAGCCCCTCTGGGCTGCACTAAGATTTGGGATACCCCTTTTTTAATGCTATCTACTCTATGTTATTAATTCAATTGACTGGCCTCTCAGGAGCAGGTAAATCAACTTTGGCGTATGCCGTCCAAAACCGCCTTTTGGCATTGGGTTACAAGGTGGAAGTCATTGATGGCGACGTTTATCGCAGCCATATTTGCAGCGATTTGGGCTTCTCAAAAGCAGACAGGATGGAGAATATCCGCCGATTGGGTTTTATCGGGCTGACATTGGCCAGGCAAGGGGT
>JANMME010000200.1:0-12415 GCA_031373015.1 Saprospiraceae bacterium | reverse complement strand
ACAAATAACCAAATCAACAAAAATACAATGATTCTCAGAGCTGAAAATATCTTCAAAAACTACGGCAAACGCACCGTGGTAAAAGACGTTTCGTTCCAAGTGCAACAGGGCGAAATAGTGGGCCTGTTGGGCCCAAATGGTGCGGGCAAAACCACCTCTTTCTATATGGTGGTGGGTTTTATCAAGCCGACCGATGGGCATGTTTATCTTGATAATGAGGAGATTACAGATTTACCCATGTACCGCCGCGCCCAAAAAGGCATCGGCTATCTGCCACAAGAGCCCAGTGTGTTCCGCAAACTTTCCGTGGAAGACAACATCCGCGCGGTACTTGAAATGACGAAGTTGAGCAAAGATGCGCAACGTGAAAAACTGGAATCATTGCTCGACGAGTTCAACCTCAACCGGGTGCGCAAAGGCAATGGCGACACGCTCTCCGGAGGTGAACGGCGGCGAACTGAGATTGCCCGCGCCCTGGCCACCGACCCAAAATTTATCCTTTTGGATGAGCCGTTTGCGGGCATTGACCCTATTGCGGTAGAAGACATCCAGTCCATCGTGGAAAAACTAAAGACCAAAAATATCGGCATCCTCATCACCGACCACAACGTACAAGAAACGCTGAGCATCACGGACCGTGCTTACCTCATGTTCGAGGGCAGTATCCTCAAAGCCGGTACCGCCGAAGAACTGGCTGCGGATGAGATGGTGCGGAAGGTGTATTTGGGGAAGCATTTTGAGTTGAAGAAGAAGGTGGTGACGGGCTGAGGCAGGCTTCCCAAAAAACAACAACGCTGGCGCAAGGCTCCAGCCTTGTGCCTACTATTCCAGTCGGCTCTGCCGACAAACGCAACAACACCCGCTCGCACAAGGCTTCCCCAAAAAACAACAACGCTGGCGCAAGGCTCCAGCCTTGTGCCTACTATATTCCAGTCGGCTCTGCCGACAAACGCGCAACAACATCAGCAAAATCTTTCCCACCACTTGCACTTTTGGAAATAACCTACTAAATTTGTAGTAACCTATTTCCAAATCCAAATGAGTGCTAAATACAAAATACGCGATCAGCATGGCCTGAATTTCCTCACCTGTACCATCTGCGGCTGGATTGATCTTTTCAGTCGGGCGGAATATCGAAACATTATCCTAGAAAGTTGGAAGTATTGCTTCAAGCACAAAGGCTTGCAGGTATGGGGATATGTTATAATGACCAATCACATCCATTTTATTGCCAACACCAAAGCACCATACAAACTCGAAGCCGTCATGCGTGATTTCAAGTCATATACGGCCCGTCAGATCATTGATTTTTTGCTCGACAAAACAAATTCCGAAAGTCGCCGAGAATGGCTTTTGTATATGTTCCGATATTTTGCACACCACCACAAAGGGGCGCAGGAACACCAAGTTTGGCAACATGACAACCACCCAATAGAATTATATTCGGAAAAAGTAGTCATTCAGAAACTACGGTACATCCATGCGAATCCAGTACGTGCAAAAATGGTGCAAAAACCTGAAGATTGGGTGTATAGCAGTGCCAGCAACTATGCGGAAGGGCACGGGGTTTTTGATGTAAATTTGTTGTGGTCGAGTTTTGAGGAAGATGCTTGGTTTTTTGGGGATGTTGATTTTCCTAGTTTGGTTTGAAGGCTAGTGTTCGTCGGCAGAGCCAACTGGAATAGTGGGCACAAGGCTGGAGCCTTGCGCCAGCGTATTGAATGATACACAAAACAAAAGCCCCCAAGATCAAATCTCAGGGGCTTTTTATATCCTAAACTAAGTCGTAATCTACTTATTCAGCTTCCTCCGCAACGCCCTCAGTCACCTCCTTAAACGGACGGCCAGAGCCAGTGACTTGCAAGTTGTTGTACAGGCGCATACCCGTACCCGCAGGAATCTTCTTGCCCACGATGACATTCTCTTTCAAGCCCATCAGGAAGTCCTTCTTGGCAGCAATGGCTGCGGTGGAAAGCACCTTGGTGGTCTCTTGGAACGATGCCGCCGAAATCCAGGACTCCGTGCCGAGCGATGCCTTTGTGATACCCAAAAGCATCGAGACAGCAGTGGAAGACGTTGCGTCGCGGTATTCCACGAGTTTTTTGTCGTTGCGCTTCAAGAAGGAGTTCTCCTCGCGGATTTGGCGCAGTGTGACCAAAGCGCCTGGCTTCAGTTTGGTGCTTTCGCCCGAATCGAGCACGAGTTTCTTGTCGTAAATCCAGTCGTTGTAATCCACGAACTCGTTGCGCTCCACGGGTTCGCCCGTGAGGAAGTGGGTATCGCCCGGATCCACGATTTCAAGACGGCGCAACATCTGGCGAACGATCACCTCAAGGTGTTTGTCGTTGATGTTGATGCCCTGTGCGCGATAAACTTCCTGTACCCCGTTCACTAGGTACTGCGAAGCCGCAAATGGCCCGCGAATAGCAAGGATGTCTTTCACTGAAATAGTGCCCTCCGTCAGCGCGGTGCCGGAACGCACGAAGTCTTCGTGCTGCACCAGAACGTGCTTCGTGAGCGGGATCATGTATTTGCGTTCCTGTCCGTCTTTGGCTTTGATGAATGCCTCGCGGTTGCCACGCTTGATACCGCCGAAGGTGATCACACCGTCAATCTCAGCCACTACGGCCGGGTTAGATGGCGTACGCGCCTCGAAGAGTTCCGTCACACGCGGCAGTCCACCCGTGATGTCGGCGATTTTGCCGAGTTTACGCGGGATCTTCACGATCTGCTGACCGGATTTTACTTCGTCGTTGTCTTCAACCGTGATGTATGCACCTACCGGGAGCGAGAAGTTTTTCAATTCCTCGCCCGTTTTGGCGTTCAACACCGTGAGAGAAGGGATCTTCTTTTTGTTCTTGCTCTCTGTTACGATCTTTTCAGCGA
The DNA here is from genome assembly GCA_031373015.1 of Saprospiraceae bacterium. GTDB lineage: Bacteria > Bacteroidota > Bacteroidia > Chitinophagales > Saprospiraceae > M3007. The sequence goes on along the minus strand of JANMME010000200.1, from coordinate 9,529 downwards.
AGCCCGTTTGGTCGTCGCGGTCCATGCGGTAGTTGGTGCCTTCTTCCAGGTTGTTGTAACGAATAACACCTGCAAAGTCGCTGACAATCACGGCGTTGAACGGATCCCATTCACACATTTTGTCGCCACGCTGCACCTCCTGACCTTCTTTCACGAAGAGGAAAGACCCGTAAGGGATGTAATTGTTGGCCAGTACGCGGCTCGTTTTGGTGTCAATCATACGGATCTCACCCGTACGTGACACGACCACCTGTACCGGTTTGCCCTCAGTATCCGTTCCATCAACGGTGCGGATAGAATCGAACTCGAGTTTACCCGTTGCACGGGCGGTGAGGGTGTTTTCGGTTTGCGACAGCATAGCCGTACCACCCGTGTGGAAGGTACGAAGGGTCAACTGTGTGCCCGGCTCACCGATGGATTGTGCAGCAATGATGCCCACGGCATCGCCCATTTCGGCGATACGGCCCGTGGCCAGGTTTTTCCCGTAACATTTGGCGCATACACCGTGACGGCTTTCGCAAGTAAGTACCGAACGGATGTTTACGGACTCAATTTCAGCCTTCTCAATCTCAGTTGCGATATCGTCGGTGATGTAATCACCTGCCGAAACAAGCAATTGTTCTGTGTCTGGGTGATAAATATCGTGCAGGCTGTAACGGCCTTTGATACGATCTTTCAGGTTTACGATGACTTTTTCGCCTTCTTTGAACGCGGTAGTGTCCAGGCCGCGCAGGGTGTTGCAGTCCACTTCGCGGATCACCACGTCTTGGGCCACGTCCACCAAACGGCGGGTGAGGTAACCAGCGTCAGCCGTTTTCAAAGCCGTGTCGGCCAGACCTTTACGCGCACCGTGGGTAGAGATAAAGAACTCTTGCACCGACAGGCCTTCCAGGAAGTTGGAAAGGATCGGGTTCTCGATGATTGCGCCACCCGTATCGCCCGATTTACGGGGTTTTGCCATCAGTCCACGAAGACCGCAGAGCTGTTTGATCTGTTGTTTCGAACCACGCGCACCAGAGTCGAGCATCATAAACACGGAGTTGAAGCCCTGTTTGCTGGTGGTCAATTCTTTCATCAACTGGTCGGTGATGCGGTTGTCCGCAAACGTCCACTTGTCAATGATCTGGTTGTATCGCTCGTTGTAGGTGATAAGACCCATGTTGTAGTTGTCCCACACCTCGTCCACTTCTGCTTGCGCGGCAGCAAGGGCCGTTTTCTTCAACTCTGGGATAACCAGATCACCGAGGTTGAACGAAAGACCCGCTTTGAACGCCATGCCAAAGCCGAGCTCCTTAATTGCATCAAGGAACTCTGCTGTTTGCTTGAAGCTGGTGCGGTTCAAGATCCCGCTGATAATGCCTTTCAGGTTCCTTTTGGTCAACAACTCGTTGATGTACGGAACGCCTTCAGGAACGGCCTGGTTGAAAAGTACCCGACCCACCGTGGATTGGATGCGGCGGTGTACGATCTCGCCATTTTCTTCCACAGGAACGCGGCACTCGATGGCAGCGTGCAAGTCAACTTGGCCTTCGTTGTAAGCGATTCCTACTTCTTCAGCAGAATAGAACCGGCGGCCTTCGCCTTTTACCGGGGCGCCAGGAATGCTTTTTCTTTCTTTCGTCAAGTAGTACAAGCCCAATACCATGTCCTGCGAAGGAAGGGTGATCGGCGAGCCGTCTTGAGGGTTCAACATGTTGTGGCTCGAGAGCATCAACACTTGGGCCTCCAAAATGGCGGCCTGGCTCAGCGGCACGTGGACGGCCATTTGGTCACCGTCAAAGTCGGCGTTAAAGGCCGTGCAAACGAGCGGGTGCAACTGGATGGCCTTGCCCTCAATGATGCGCGGCTGGAATGCCTGAATAGACAATCTGTGCAGCGTTGGGGCGCGGTTGAGCATGACCGGGTGACCACGAAGAATGTTTTCGAGGATTTCCCAGATCACCTGATCCTTGCGGTCCACGAGTTTTTTGGCGGATTTCACCGTTTTCACGATGCCGCGCTCGATGAGTTTGCGAATGATGAACGGCTTGAACAACTCGGCAGCCATGGCCTTCGGAATACCGCACTCGTGCAGTTTCAGGGTTGGGCCTACCACGATGACCGAACGGCCAGAGTAGTCAACACGCTTACCGAGCAGGTTCTGACGGAAACGGCCTTGTTTGCCTTTGAGGATGTCGGACAATGACTTCAACGCACGACCACCTTCAGCTTTCACAGCGTTGGATTTACGCGAGTTGTCGAACAGGGAGTCAACGGCCTCTTGCAACATCCGCTTTTCGTTGCGCAGAATCACCTCTGGCGCTTTGATTTCCAAAAGGCGCTTCAAACGGTTGTTGCGGATGATGACACGACGGTAAAGGTCGTTCAAGTCAGACGACGCAAAACGGCCACCATCGAGCGGCACCAAGGGGCGCAACTCTGGCGGCACTACCGGGAGGTATTGAATAATGGTCCACTCCGGGCGCTGACCAGAACCTTCCAAGCCATCGCGGAATGCTTCCACCACGCGGAGGCGTTTGTTGGCCTCGGTTTTTTTGGCCATGCTCGTCTCTGCGTGCGCATCGTGGCGCAGTGAAGCCGAGAGGTCGTCGAGGTTGAGGATGCTCAAAAGCGTGAACACAGCCTCAGCACCCATCATGGCGATGAACTTGTCGGGGTGTGAGTTGTCGAGGCTCTGGTTTTCTTTTGGCAGATTGTCCAGAATTTCCAAGTATTCTTCCTCGGTGAGCAAGTGCATCTTGGGGATGCCTTCCGATTCTTTAATACCAGGTTGGATGACCACATAGCGCTCGTAGTAAATGACACTCTCCAATTTCTTGGAAGAGAGGCCGAGGATGTAGCCAATTTTGTTGGGCAAGCTTTTGAAGAACCAGATGTGTACCACGGGCACCACAAGGCGGATATGCCCCATGCGTTCGCGGCGCACCTTCTTTTCTGTCACTTCTACACCACAACGGTCGCACACAATGCCTTTGTAGCGTATGCGCTTGTACTTTCCGCAGTAGCACTCGTAGTCCTTCACAGGACCAAAAATGCGCTCGCAGAAAAGGCCATCACGCTCCGGTTTGTAGGAGCGGTAGTTGATGGTCTCGGGCTTGAGCACTTCGCCGTAGCTGCGCTCAAGGATTTCATCTGGGCTGGCGAGCGCAATGGTTATGCTCTCGAAACCCTGATCGGTCTTGTTGCTCTTCTTTTTGAAAGGCATATTGTGCAGTTGAGAATTTTAAAGTTTCTGGTTATTGGGGTCAATATGGATTTTTGGAAGGGTTTTGGCGAGTATCAAAAATAAACACTCCAATAACCTTCTTACCCCTTATTGTATAATATAGTCTGCGGTGTCCATCATCAATCAGAATCGAACGAATGGTTTTCCTTTTTTCAGATTGCATCCCTCGCATTGGTTGTTCACAAATTTTATCAATGATTTTGTAGGCTTGGCGCACCAGATTTTGAGCTGCTTGCGGAGAACCAAGCTCCTGTTCGATATAAGATGCCGCTTCATACAGTTGCAAAAGAGCTTTTGACCGCCACTCAAATTCCTTTTTCAAAGCCATTTCTTCAACATTTTTCGCGCCTCAGTATCTGAGACCAAATTTTTGGGATCATTGATTTCTTCCATTGCCAAATCAAGGTCGGCTTGCTGCTCTGGGGAAAGTTCATCCCACCAATCCACTTTTTGTTCTTCTTCGACCAGAGCCGCCATGTACGCTCTAATTTGCTCCAAGTGCACAAGGTTCTTTTCCTTAGCCAAAAGCTCAAGGATCTCATCTTTAACTTCAAATGCAGTTTCTAATGTACTCATGACAAAAGTTTTTTTCAAAGTTAACCGCTTTTCAGCCACCGATACAACCTAGTATGTTTCAAAAAATGTTTCAGGTTCAAAAAATGTGTCCGTTTGGGTATTCCTAAATAGCCACCCATCTCTTTCACAACTTCCGAATCAGGCTTGCTGAAAAAACTACCTGATACGATCTTTTTTAACAACAGTGCGATACCTTCTTTCTTCTCCGCCGGAACGTGCCAAATGTGCAAGTCAAAATCCTGTGGTTCCACATTGGAATAAGTCGCCGAAGTCCAGATACGTTTGATAAAGCGGTCGGCGATGCCAAATTTCCCGATTCGGTAATACAGGTAACTGAGCGTCGGCCCCTCGTAATGAAACTTCTTTTTCCCTTCCTTAAATCGCTGCATCATCGCTTCCCAAACCGGCGGGAACATCTGATTGACCCGTTTTACATTTTCCAGCGTAGCGGCAAAAAACTCTCCGCCATAATACACTGGGTTGAAACCTGGGTCTTTCCCGTCCAAATACGAATAAATCTCCCGCATATCTTTTCGCGTAATCCCGTTGATGTCATGGTCTTCTCCAAAAGGCATGGGGATTACAACGAGACCGTTTTCACGGATTTTGCCGAAAAGTTCGTCGAGCGAATGCCGGATGATGCAGTCAGAATCGAGTAGCAAGAATGCGGGATCATTTCCCTCAAAATGCTGCTCGAAATATCTAAAAATATCAAAAACAAAGAACTGATTGCGCCATTTTGGATAATAACCGTAAGGTGTTTGCCAGGTCATGGGGAAAGTAACTACTTCCACATTCAGCCCGGCTAAAAACGCTTTCAAGTCTAATCCGTCAATGTCTGGAAGTTCGGCTTTTGGCTTGTTTGTAAACAAAACGTGCCGCCTTCCGGGATTGAAATGAACACTACAAGCAAAGAACACTGCAATACACTTCCAATAGGTCTTCTGAAACTCAAACAGGTGCGATTGTTGGCCTACCTGCGGATACTCAGAGCGCTCATCGGGGCTGTCAAGATAAATCCAAGTCGAAATGATGTCCATATTGTATGGCGGAACGCTTTCAAAGTTTCCCCTTTAAAACAATCCTGTTGCGGAAAAACGGTCGGTCTTTAAGCCACCATTTTATCGAAAACAATCTTGGTTTTTCGTCCCCACACAAATCAAAATCCTCGATTTCAATACCTGCCTGCATGGCTACTTTCGCCAAGGTATACGGCGAAAACCAAAAGCGATGATCAGAGTTAATCATTTCAGTATCCCTCAGCGCAAAGCGAAAGTTGGTGTAACTGAATGCATTCGGAACAGTGATAATGATACGTTCGGTGCAAGCGCCATACTTCTCCCGGATAGATTTTAAAAACATCACCGGGTCATCAACATGCTCCAAAACTTCGCCCGCTACGATGTAATCCCATTTTCTGGTAACAATTTCAGCAGGAGGGGTTTCAGTCACAACATTGCTGTTGAAAGTCTCAAACCCTGCATCCTTCATGTATTTGATCCCTTCTTCAAAAATGTCAACACCCACAAGTGCGCTACAGTGCTCGGCCAAGATTCCATGCAACCAAGTGCCTGTATTTCGACGGTATTCAATGAGCGGTATGTGATCTAAGCATCCAAAATGTATCACACTTTTACCCGAGACCAACTTACTTACCAACTCAATTCTGTTCAATGAATCTGATTTCCCCTTGAGTTTGAATTGATAAATACCAGAAAACTCAGCGCCCTCCAGATATTTTTTGTCCGTTTCGTCCAGGTAAAACATTGGTAGGTTCACAAATTGAAGCTTTCAATAACCCGTCCTACGGCTTGAAGCCGTAGGACGGGTAGCGCGAATCGTTTATTCAAATTTCACATCCAACGCCAAACCGCGCAACTCGTGTACGAGTACGTTGAACGATTCTGGAATGTTTGCATCAGGCAAGTTGTCGCCTTTTACGATGGCCTCGTAAGCCTTCGCACGGCCTTGGATGTCGTCCGATTTGTAGGTCAACAATTCTTGCAGGATGTTCGATGCGCCATAAGCTTCGAGCGCCCACACCTCCATTTCACCAAAACGCTGGCCACCGAATTGGGCTTTACCACCCAATGGCTGCTGTGTAATGAGCGAGTATGGCCCGATGGAACGTGCGTGCATCTTGTCGTCCACCATGTGCGAGAGTTTGAGCATGTAAATCACGCCCACAGTCGCTTTTTGGTGGAAACGGTCGCCGGTTTCGCCGTCGGAGAGGAAAGTCTGACCAAGTTCTGGCAAACCAGCCTTTTCAATCCATGCCGCGATTTCGTCGGTTTTTGCACCGTCGAAGATCGGCGTGGCGAACTTGCAGCCGAGTTTTTCGCCCGACCAGCCAAGCACGGTCTCGAAGATTTGGCCCAGATTCATACGAGAAGGTACACCCAGTGGGTTGAGCACCACGTCTACCGCAGTACCGTCTTCCAGGAATGGCATGTCCTCCATGCGCACGATGCGGCTTACGATACCCTTGTTACCGTGACGGCCTGCAAGTTTGTCACCCACTTTGAGCTTGCGCTTTTTGGCAATGTACACCTTCGCGAGTTTCAACACACCTGCTGGCAATTCGTCACCGATGCTGATGTTGAATTTTTCGCGCTTGTAACGGCCCACTTCTTCGTTGACTTTGATGCTGTAGTTGTGCAACAGTCTCGAAATCAGAAGGTTGGTGTGCTTGTCGCTCGTCCAGTTCAGGTAATCTACTTCTTCATATTTAATGGTGTCGCGCAGGATCTGGACGCTGAGTTTCGATCCTTTTGCCACCATTTCTTCGCCGTAAATACTGCGGATACCGTTGGTGGTTTTGTCTTTGACCAGCAGTTGAACTTTGTCCACGAGGATCGTTTTCAACTTGTTCAAAGCCACCAAGTGCTCGTCGTCCAGTTTGTCAAGCAGCGCTTTTTCCGACTCTTTTTGCACCTTGTCTTTTTTGGCGCGGGCAAAAAGTTGTTTGTCTATCACCACCCCGTTGATACTGGGCGGCACCTTAAGCGAAGCATCCTTCACGTCGCCGGCTTTGTCGCCAAAGATAGCGCGGAGGAGTTTTTCCTCCGGTGTTGGGTCTGTTTCACCTTTCGGCGTGATTTTACCGATCAGGATGTCGCCTTCTTTTGCCCATGCTCCGATACGGATGATACCGTTTTCGTCGAGATCCTTGGTAGCTTCTTCGCTGACGTTCGGGATGTCCATGGTCAATTCTTCCTCGCCCAATTTGGTGTCGCGCACATCGAGTTCAAAGTGCTCGATGTGAATGGAAGAGAAAACGTCTTCCTGTACCACGCGCTCCGATAGCACGATAGCATCCTCAAAGTTGTAACCTTTCCATGGCATAAATGCCACTTTGAGGTTTTGGCCAAGTGCAAGTTCGCCGTTTTCAGTGGCATAGCCTTCGCAAAGGATATCGCCGGCTTCCACGCGCTGTCCGCGACGCACGATGGGCTTCAAGTTGATGCACGTGCCTTGGTTGGTGCGCATGAATTTGGTAAGCGTATAAGTTTTGCGGGCATCTTCAAATGAAACGAGCGTATCTTCTTCTGTACGGTCGTACAGGATGGTGATTTCGTTTGCGTCCACATATTCCACAATACCCGAACCTTCTGCATTGATCAGCATACGCGAGTCGCGTGCTACTTTGGCCTCCAAGCCCGTTCCTACGATGGGGGAGTGTGGGCGGATGAGGGGTACCGCCTGGCGTTGCATGTTCGAGCCCATCAAGGCACGGTTAGCATCGTCATTTTCCAAAAATGGAATCAGCGAAGCCGAAACGCCCACGATTTGGTTGGGTGCCACGTCAATATATTCGAGTTCGTCCGGTGTCAAAATCGGGAAGTCGCCGCTTTCACGCGCTTTCACACGGTCAAGCAGGAACGCACCGCCTTCGCCTACTGGCGAGTTTGCCTGTGCGATTTTCATCTTGTCTTCTGCCTCAGCCGACAGATATTCCACGTCGCCCGTCAGGATCACTTTGCCATCCTTCACTTTGCGATAAGGCGTTTCGAGGAAGCCCATCTTGTTGATCTTCGCGTGGGTGCAAAGCGTCAAGATAAGACCGATGTTCGGGCCTTCTGGCGTTTCAATGGTGCAAAGGCGACCATAGTGAGAATAGTGTACGTCACGAACCTCAAAACCTGCGCGTTCGCGCGAAAGACCACCAGGCCCGAGTGCCGAAATACGACGTTTGTGCGTGATTTCGGAAAGCGGGTTGGTCTGGTCAAGGAATTGCGACAACTGGCTGGTGCCAAAGAACGAGTTGATGACTGAAGAAAGCGTACGCGCGTTGATCAAGTCAATGGGCGTAAACACCTCATTGTCGCGCACGTTCATACGCTCACGAATGGTACGCGCCATACGGGCAAGACCCACACCAAATTGGGCGTACAATTGCTCACCCACCGTACGCACACGGCGATTGGAGAGGTGGTCAATATCGTCAATCTCTGCTTTGTTATTGATTAATGAGACAATATAACGCACGATGGCGATAATGTCTTCTTTGGTCAATACCAGGTTGTTGTCGTCAATATTGGTGAGTAGCTTGCGGTTGATCTTGAAGCGGCCCACTTCGCCAAGGTTGTAACGCTTGTCGGAGAAGAACAGCTTGTCAATGATGCCACGAGCCGTCTCGTCGTCCGGGGGATCAGAGCCGCGCAATTGGCGGTAGATATAGTTTACCGCTTCCACTTCGCTGGAAGTCGGGTCTTTTGTCAAAGTATTGTAGATGATCGAAAAATCCTCTTCGATATCCTTGCGCTGGAGGATGATGGTCGGCACGTTGGTGTCGTCATCCAGGATCAGTTCGATGTTCTCCTCATCCAAAACAGCGTCGCGTTCGAGAATGATCTCGTTACGTGCAATGGACACCACTTCACCCGTGTCTTCGTCTACGAAATCTTCTGTCCATGATTTGAGCACACGGGCAGCAAGTTTGCGGCCCACAGCGGCTTCCATATTCTCGCGGGTCACTGTCACCTCATCAGCGAGGTTGAACAGGTCGAGAATCGCTTTGTCGGTGTCAAAGCCGATAGCGCGGAGCAGGGTGGTGACAGGAAACTTCTTTTTACGGTCAATGTAGGCGTACATGACCAGGTTGATATCGGTGGCAAATTCCATCCACGCGCCTTTGAACGGGATCACACGCGCCGAATAGATTTTGGTGCCGTTAGGGTGATAGCTTTGGCCAAAGAACACCCCTGGGGAACGGTGAAGTTGCGACACAATAACGCGCTCCGCCCCATTGATCACGAAGGTCCCTTTTGGGGTCATATAGGGGATGTTCCCGAGGAACACATCCTGCACTTTCGTTTCGAAATCAATGTGTTCGGGGTCATTGCAGGTGAGGCGCAGTTTCGCCTTCAGCGGCACCGAATAGGTGAGACCACGCTGCATACACTCATCAATGGTGTAGCGCGGGGGGTCAATGAAGTAGTCGAGAAATTCCAGGTTGAAGATGTTCCGTGCATCAGCGATGGGGAAATTTTCCTGGAACACACGGTACAGGCCTTCGTTGATACGATTGTCTGGCGTGGTTTCCAACTGAAGTATTCTTGGAACGACTTCAACTGGATTTCGAGGAGGTCAGGGTAGTGACCGGCGAGACGTATTTTCCCAAAATTAGTGCGTTCTTGAACGCCAGTTTTTGCGAGAGTCCCGTTAGAGATGCCTTGATTGGTCATATTTTTTGCAAAAAATACTGGTTGGCAATCTGGTTATTGC
>JANMME010000190.1:0-2026 GCA_031373015.1 Saprospiraceae bacterium | reverse complement strand
TGGTACTGAAAGGAACAACAAGCTTTCTCGGGGGAAGGATTATCATCAACATCCCAGGCAACCCTAACGTCCTCAAGAATTCAGACAACCTTTTGCTTTATGAAAGCCAAAATGGCGAAAGCGTGATTTTTGTTCGCCGGGCAAGGGCTAAGCAAATTTTAGATCCTGGTACGCCAAATAATCTGCCTTGAAGAAATCAGTCCCCTGACAAACGCATTTTTAAGGTATCCGGCACCCGATTTTCAGTGAAAATATTTTTTTTCTTGCCGTTGTTGGCGTCCTCGCCAACAACAACGGCAGGGCGTGATCCCAAGAGAAACAACTGATGTTAGTTGGTCGTAGCATGCAAGGGGCCCTGCATCGGCGATGAATCCTGCTCGCCGTGGTTGTTGGCGAGGACGCCAACAACGGCACAAAACCTGGCGAAAGTGTGATTTTTGTTCGCAGGGCAATTGCAAAGCAGATTTTAGACCCTGGTACGCCAAATAACCTGCCCTGAAGAAATCAGTCCCCAGACAAGCGCATTTTTAAGGTATCCGATACCCGATTTTCAGTGACAGTACCACCTAAACCCCAAAAGCGTCCAGAAACGCCAGGCGAAGGCCGATAGACGGCCTTCGCCGGCTTTCTGGAACAAAATTCCTTTCACCCTTTAATTCATTGCACCATGTTTACAGCTTATGCTTTCTGGGCCATGATGGGCTACTGCGGCACTGTTTACCCCAACATTCCAATCCCCGGTGGCCCGCCACCACCATCTGATCCATTTCGCCTGGCGCGATTCGTCCTTGTTGTGATTGGCGGAATCGTCGGCGGCTACCTGGGCCAGACGTTTCTGGAGCCATCCTTTGCCGTTTCTGGCATGTCAGCCTTCGCCGTGGCGCGTGTGCTGGACAGTCTTTCTTGGGTTTTATTGAACCCGCAGCCGCTGCCGCCAAAAGAGCAGGGAAGGTAGTGAGGGCCAGACTCTTGGACATTTTGACATTGGACATTGGACTTGCACTCTAAAAACTTGAAAATCATGCACTTGCGGAATCGCGTCTAACGTCCAATGTCAAAATATCCAGTAGTCTGCATGACGACTCCTGTTCACGTTTCCCTACACTCAGTTCATAAATCAGTTCACACCGAACTCTCTCGCAAATGAAAAAGAGCCTCAAACCCGACCTGTTAAGTGCCTTGCTGAGCCAGCTTCAACCAGCAGCCTTCATCGCCGAAGCCGACTTGGAAGACCTGAAAGAACGGCTTAGCACGCCGCTCACGGAAGAAAATCTTTCCAAAAAACAAGCGGTGCCTTCTGCCTTGGTCGCGCATTTTGACCAAGGCTTAGCGGCGATCCTCCAAGAGGCTGGCCAATCCGGGGCAGCAGGGAACATCGAATTTCGCCTGTTGCGCCGCAGCACGCTGGTCTCCGACATTGGCCTTGCTGCGCCCGTGCCCAACTGGAGCATCGGTCTGGCTCCTGCACTTGTTTTAGGGCCTTTTAAGGACCTCAATGCCTTGCCCTTTTGGTATGAACTGTTTGTTTTTACACGCCAGGTTACCGTAACCAGGCAAGGGGAGGCGAAGCCTTTTTTGAGTGTGCCGATCACAGCAACTGGCCCAATCCTCCGGCAACAAAATGTCTACACGCTGGACGAGGGAAGCGTATGGATTGCGCTGACGGCACTTGGCCCAAAAATGCCTGACCAATTTGCACATCTGCGCATCAGCGGCGGTACCATCAGTTTCCGACAGAAGCCAAAGGTCCAATCCAATGGTTTACACATTGGAGCCCTGGCTACCTGCACCTTGACGCTACACCCAGCAGCTGTCGAACTGGACAACCATTCAGAGGCAACGGGGGAAGATGCTGCCATGATGAAGTGGCAGCTCCCCAAAACCTTGGTCATCGAGTTCCAACCCGGCCTTGGTCGTATCCTAAAGGTTGAAGGGGAATTGTCCGTAAGCGTTTTTGGCGAATCCTATACGCTTAATTGGAACCGCAACACTTTTTCCTACAATCAAAAATACAACCGGCTGTTGA
>JANMME010000186.1:0-3608 GCA_031373015.1 Saprospiraceae bacterium | reverse complement strand
AGTTTTTCCTGAAGGATGAATTGCGCGCGCTCCTCACGAAGCGTTGGTTCTGTAATAAAGTGCGACCGGTTTAGGTCAAAGGTCTGCCTGATGCGGATTCGGCTGGTCGTTCCTGGAACGAACTCTTCCCATTTGATGAGCCATTTCCAACCTTTTACCAGCCTAGGAGGCTTAAGGTAAGCGTACTCAGATGAGTGCATTTTTTTTTTGGCCATGCTGAGGGAGACTCATGCAATGCCAAAAGGTTGCCAAAAACTGAAACCCAATTTTGCCGCGCAACTCGTTGAAAGTCAACTTGCTGCGCGGCTTTTTAGTGCGGGAAGCGAGACTCGAACTCGCACGACCGTGAAGTCACAGGTGTTTGAGACCAGCGCGTCTACCATTCCGCCATTCCCGCATTTTGGTCATTGACCTGCTTTTTTAAGCGGGTGCAAATTTAGAGAGATTTTCTTTGATGCGCAACAAATACCGTTTTTTGAAAAAATAATTTCCACTATTTGAAGATCTGCATCGCTCCCGGTCGCTTCTGTCCAAGTGGAAAGGATGGGCTGAACGCTTGTCTCTAGTTCATTTTCAAGGCTTTTCACCGCTTGCAAAGCATTGGAGTACTGTTCCGCATCAAAATCAAACTCCAGCTCCATCAAGGCCTCGTTGATGTCCATCATTTCCATCAGGAAATCTTGTGGGAGGCTTGGGTTTTCATTGTCCTGGCCTATCAAGCCTTTTAATTCGAGCACATAACGCACCCGCTTATCGGGATCTGAGAGGGTTTTAAAAGCCTCGTTGTTGCGCGTGGAAAGTTCGAGCATTTCAGCCTGTTCGGACTCGCCCGACAAGGTGTGGAAGTCGGGGTGGTATCTTTTGCTGTTTTGCAAATACACCTGCCTTACTGCGGACTCATCCACAGAAAGGGCTAAGGGGATATTGTAAAACTCAAAGTGATTCATTTACAGAAAATGAAATCACTAACCTAAATCATACCGAATTTTCGTAAAAAGCGGCATAGCATCAATTCAACCCACGACTTCAGTCGTGGGTATGTACTATGGCGCGACCCCCAACCGATTTATCGGTTTCTTGTGTTAAACCGATAAATCGGTTTAATAAGGCTGGGCTTTGGAACAAGCCCACGACTAAAGTCGTGGGTTGAAAATCCGGAATGACCTAATGTTAATGCTTTAAAAAGAAAACAAATTCACCGTCAAAAAAGCCTCCAAACGTCCAATCCGAGCGCAAAAACCATCAAGCCAATCAGCAGGAAAAACCCGACGGTGACGGCGCGTTCCATAACCAGATCGCTGACTTTTCGCCTCGTGATGACTTCCCAGATCAGGAACAAAACATAGCCTCCATCGAGTGCCGGAATGGGCAACAGGTTCATAAACGCCAGAATAATGCTGAGCGACGCCGTGACGCTCCAGAATATGCGCCAGTCCCAGGCGGGGTCAAACAATTTACCAATGCTGATGACGCTGCCGAGATTGTCCTTTACCGATAGCTTGCCTTTGAACATTTGCCCAAAAGCCCGCATTTGGTCGCTGAGGAAGCCCCAGCCCATTTCGATGCCGGCAGGGAATGATTGCAAGAGCGTATAGGTCTGCGTTTCTTTTTTGAAATAACCATCGAATTTCGCCCCAACCCCGATCGTGCCGAGTTCAGTGATGGTCAATGCCTTAGAAACGGAATCCCCTTTAGCGCTGATGATTCCAATCGTGGCAGACTGGCCCTTGAATTGGTCGGCCAGTGGCTTGAACTGATCAAAAAATTCGATGGGCCGACCGTTCAACGACACGATCCGATCGCCTTTTTGTATGCCAGCGCCCGCAGCCGGTTTGCCCGCTAAGGCAGTGTCAACGACAAAAGGCACCCTTGCCGAAAGCAGCTCAGTTTTAAGGATTTTGGGCAGTTGTTTTGCAAAATCATCGGAGAAAGTGACCACTTGTTGCTGTCCGCCCCGCACGACCGTGGCTTGGCGCACACCGTCGAGCATCACTGTTTTTCTAAAATCATTGGGATCCACGCGGTCAAAAGGTTTGTCGCCAACTTTCATGATCAGGTCGCCTTGTTGGAAACCGTTTTTTAGCAAAAGCGAGTCGAAGGCCATACCGTCTTTGCGCAGTTCGGAAGTTGGGATATATTGCTTGCCCCAACCCCAAAGCACCATGGCAAAGAGAAACATGCCAAGTAAAAAATTGACGGTAACGCCACCCAGCATAATAATAAGCCGTTGCCAGGCAGCCTTGGAACGAAACTCCCAGGGCTGGGCCGGGCCCTTCATTTGTTCTTTGTCCATGCTTTCGTCCACCATGCCCGATATTTTGACATAGCCACCGAGCGGTAGCCAGCCGATCCCGTATTCGGTTTCGCCGATTTTGCGGCTTAACAGGGAGTTGAAAGGTGGAGCGTCAAAGAACAAATAGAACTTTTCGACACGGGTTTTGAACCACTTGGCCGGCGCAAAATGTCCCATCTCGTGCAGTACAATAAGTATGGAAAGGCTGAGCAGAAATTGACAAACGATTGATAATGTATCCATTAAGGGTGAGAAAGGTGAGAGACGTGAGAAGGTTGTGAGAGGTCGTGAGAAATGTGAGAAACGTGAGAGAAACCGATAAGTTCAAAAAGGGAAACACCCTGTTAAATGGTGGGGGACAAACCCGCCTTCGCCCTAAACGGGCTATGGCGGACAAACCCGCCTTCGCCCTAAACGGGCTATGGCGGGTAAATCGGCGCAAAACTACAGAAGCCACCTGGACATTCTATTATTAACATGCATTTTGACAGGTCTAAATTTATCTTAGGAGATATAATCGCCGCATCGAGGCGGCATTACGGTAAACAAACCATCAGCCATCCCCCACGCTCCTCCGCTCGGAGCAAGTCAAAATCCCAATATACTTCTCCTACAGTTTTAAATCCCGCCCGCTCATAAGCCCAAACCGGACCACTTTTCATCACGGTGAGCCAAATTGCTTCGCGCCTCAATTGGATAGCACGTTGTTTGGCAAACTCGATTACCTGCTGACCGGCGCCCTTACCCATAAAGTTGGGCATGAGGTAAATTTTTTCGAGGTAAAGTGCTTCCTGTATTGGGTGATCAGGAACTGGTTTTTGGAGCACAAGTTTAAGAATGCCAACAATTTGCCCTGACTCGTCCTCGGGCAGCCAATATTCAATATTGGCGTCCGTGAGTTCAACAGCGAGTATTTCAGCACCAAAACAGCGTTCCATGTACCAATCCAGGCCGCCTGGCCGCCATTTGTCGTGGTAATACGGCTCGTAGGTCTCCCGGCCTACTTTTTGGGTAAGCGCGAGGTCTGACAATAAGAGTTTTCGATAGGAAAACAACATTCTCAAAACAGATGAATATTTTTTAAAACACTAAGGAACTAAGGGGCACTAAGGGTCTTCGCGTATGCTGTTTTTACCAAGGGCTTAGTGTCCCTTAGTTCCTTAGTGTTTTAAAAGGGGGAAGTGGGAAATTGTTTTTGGGCATGAATCCCTTAGTGTCCCTTAGTTCCTTAGTGTTTTAAAAGGGGGAAGTGGGAAATTGTTTTTGGGCATGAATCCCTTAGTGTCCCTTAGTTCCTTAGTGTTTTAAAAGGGGG
>JANMME010000166.1:0-2292 GCA_031373015.1 Saprospiraceae bacterium | reverse complement strand
CAATATCCCAATATCCTAATATCCCAATATCCTAATATCAAAATCACTCAACCACGTTCACATGAAAATACTCATCCTCGGCGGTGGCAACATGGGCCTTACTTATGCGCAATGTTTTTTGCGCAGCAGAATCGTCACCTCAGAAAACATGATGGTGCTGTGCCGCACGTATGAAAAGGCCAACCATTTGAGCGCCAACTACGAAGGTCGTTTTTTCAGCGACCCGCGCTTGTGCGTGCCAGAGGCTGATTTGCTGATTTTGGCCGTTAAGCCGCAGGATTCCCCCAAGTTGCTCAGCGAAATTCAGGGGCTTACAGATCCCGGTCAAGTATTGCTCAGCATCATGGCGGGAGTAAGGATGGAGGCCATCGGCAAGGCACTTGGCATGAAGAAGATCACCCGGGCCATGCCGAACCTGCCCGCCCAGATCGGCGAAGGCGTGACAGCCTTTACTTCCACCGACGATGTGACCCGGATCGAACTGATCATGGTTCAAAACCTCCTGAATACCACTGGCAAAACACTTTATGTGGAGCAGGAGGCTATGTTGGATGCCGCCACGGCCATTTCTGGTTCAGGCCCTGCATACGTTTACTTTTTTATGAACGCCATGATAGAGGCAGCCAAGCAGATGGGCTTTTCGCCCTCTGAAGCCGAATTGCTGGTTGGCCAAACTTTTACGGGGGCCATTGGGCTTTACAACAAGTCCGATTTGAGTTGCGAAAACTGGATCGCCAAGGTGGCTTCCAAGGGCGGCACGACAGAAGCAGCCTTGCGAATTTTTCGCGAAACCTGCCTACATGAGGGCATAACGGCGGGAGCAGAAGCAGCTTTGAACCGAGCGCGGGAGCTGGGGAGCTGAAAGTCGGAATTTTCAACTACCGCCAGCGTTGAAAAATCGCAATTGGTTAGTATGGAACACGGATGACACAGATTAGACCCGGATTTCGGGATGAATGCAAAAAATCCGTGCAAATCCGTGTCTAATCTGTGTCATCCGTGTTCCATCCTAACTAGTTGCGATTTTTTTTTGAACAACTTGGATTTAACTTTGGAAATTAGAAGCCAAGCGTCATACTTTCGGGGCAAACTAATTCCGTTTCACAAAAACAAAATATTTTGACGGCTTATGATGAACGAATCTGTACAATCGCATATGACGAAGGATGTCATCACCCTTAATCCAGATAATACGCTCGCGGAGGCCCGCAATATCATGCTCAGCAAACATATCCACCACATTCCAATACTGGAGGGTAAAAAATTAGTTGGCATGGTTACTTCCTGGGACATGTTCAAACTTGGTAAGTCTGCCGATGAGTACGCTACCATGAAGGTTAGTGAAGTCATGACAAAGCGTGTCGCTACGCTTGACCCAGACCAGCACCTCGGGGCCGTGGCCGATGTCTTGACGCGCCACCTTTTTCATGCAGTGCCCATCGTGAACGACGAGCACGAGCTTTTGGGGATCGTGACCAGCACGGATATTATTCGCTACGAACACACGAAAGAGTACCCTGAAAATTTAGAGAAATTCGTGGGCGAAAACATGTGACTTGAGTAGGCTAATGCCCTTTTTCTGGATAAGGCTGCAAGCGGCGGCACAGTGGTTATGCTGTGCCGCCACTTCGTTTTTGAACCAAATGCTTGGAGTAGAGTTTCTGCGTGTTTACTATCAAAGTCAAACCGCTATCAAGCTCTATAACAATGTCTGTCCATTCACTAAAAAGCATCCAACGCCTGCCCATATCTGTCGAAGCCGCTTGGGGTTTTTTCTCCAACCCCATGAATCTCAAAGAAATAACCCCTGCACACCTTGGTTTTCACGTCAGGTCTGATCCTGATTTCTCCGGCCGAAAAATGTACGCTGGGCAAGTAATTACCTACACCGTAAAGCCCCTTTTGGGCATACCGCTCTTTTGGATGACCGAAATCACGCACGTCGAGGAAGGCCAATTTTTTGTGGACGAGCAACGGGTGGGACCATACGCGCTATGGCACCACCAACACCATTTCAGCGCGATACCTGGCGGGGTGGAAATGACCGATTTGGTGCACTACCGTGTGCCGCTCGGCTGGTTGGGCGATTTCGCCAACTGGCTTTTAGTGCGTGGCCAGTTGAAGGGTATCTTTGATTTCAGGACAAAGAAATTGGAGGCGATGTTTGGGGTGTTGGATTGAGAGGGGGTGGAACACGGATGACACGGATGGGACACGGATGCCTCCACACAATATCCATTTGATCCGTGTCCCATCCGTGTCATCCGTGTTCCATCCCCATTCAATATCGCT
>JANMME010000165.1:0-3760 GCA_031373015.1 Saprospiraceae bacterium | reverse complement strand
GGAAGATAAAAATTGGGAATACTCATTATATCAGCTCCAAATGACATTCCTTCCAGGTAAAATTTACCTTCTCTATTTGGGCTAAATAATGGTACACTCAATGTTGCCCCGCCCAATTCATTGAAAAGTAACCTGTCCCATCGGTTAATATCCCTGTCATCATTATCACTCACATAGTTGTACATCAACACCAACCCAGCATAATTAAAATTTAGGTAGCCACCTGCTGTTGCTGAAATGTGTACTTCCTTGTCACAGCATTCTCCAGCCCCCGGCCAGTTGATGCGTCGTGTTTCGTTTTTAGCTACATCCACAAGGCCTTTCCCGATGTTCTGAGCAATACTCAATACATTCTCAACCGTCCCGTCGCAGGTAGTTATGGTGGCACTAGCAGGGATATATTTTTTGATCATCACCAAACCTTGCATCAGTGCAAACATTTGGTCAGAACTTAGGAAATTTTTGCCTTTTACATTGTAGCAGGCCTGGCTATAGGCAGTAGTACAAGGTGGCATACATGACATGGCATAATCACCTCCGACCACGTCAATGTTCCACTTGTCTTCTGAAAAATCATTCAACGCCTCCAAAGCCTGAGTCCCGTCTTCCCGAAGCGAGAAACCAGTGTAACCACTTAAATCAGCTTGGAAGGGACAATTCCGCTCCGTCACCGTCATAAAATTTTCATTGAACGCGCCTGGAGAAGCAACATATTTAGGGCCACATAAACAAGGCTCAATATATACTGGTCCGGGGTTAGGATTTATATGGCCGGAACAATCCTCCACTTCAAAATCAGCGGTGATTTCCTCATACCGCTCCTGAGCCATGCAGTTGGCCAGCATATCCATGCGGCGGTAGGCCTGCAATCCAAGATATAGCTCTTCAAGTGTGCGTTGCGCCTCCTCGGTTTGTCCGTTCTGGATGAGCAGCGCATACTCCGTAGCCAGTGTTGTCCAGTACCACTGCATTTGGTGTGGGGTTTCTTCGCCCATTCCAAGGTAGTTATGAATCGAATCTGTATCCCAAGAAGTACCTGATGATGGGCCTGCATTGGCACAAGCTGGGTCATAAAATGGATTTGGGGTTCCATCACTATAAACTGGTTGATTTCTGTCCTCCATTCCTCTGACAGCTCCGCTTGGAGTCTGATTGATACTGGTAGCAGGCAGACTGTAGCCGCTCAAAAAACGCTGACCACAGTGTTCTGTTGAAGTCTCACTATATGGATGAACACCCTCTACAAAGTGAATTCCATCACCAACGCAGCCTTCTGACCGTCGGTCGGTCAGCACGAAATGTTTATTGAGATTGTCTCTATATTGCCAATATTTGGCGGTCAGACCTTCGCGGGAACATTGTTGTGCTTGCACAACCTTGTCTAAAAGGACTAGCAGAATAGCGGGCAAAAGCATTACAAAACGAATTGATTTGGTCATAATTAAATATATTTTGTGTGTAAAATGATTCAAAATGGCAAAAGGGTGCTACCCTGCCAGATTAACACGGCAGTGACCTTTTGAAAAAAAAGAAGCCCTATTGGAGAATTTAGTACGAAATCGTGTAAAAAACGGTGTCGTTTCTCAATATATTAGCAGATGCTTGAAAAGCTGTGGAATAGATAACAGGCTTATAGTCCCAGTAAATTGTAACATCCTCGTTTGATGCCAATGGAATATTTTGAGAAAAAGATTGCCCCGTTGCTAAAACCGATATTGAATTCGGAAGCGATACTTTGCCACCAGAAATTCCGATTTCTGATTTTAACAGAGGACTGAATATCGCTAAAAAAATGGTGTCGTGTACACCTAAGAGGTTTTCCACTTTAAGGTTTAATACCCCATCCAAAGGTATCATCGGAATTACTCCTTCATTTGTTTTACCAATTTTAAAATTATCAAAGTAGTCATAAATAGTGTTCTGTTTAAATAAATATCCCGCTTTTTTCATTCGTTGAATAATAAAATCAGGCGTCTCCTCATCGCCAAATGAAAATTTTCCTTGCACATCTGTACTTATTGTCGTAAAATAGAAATAGCCTCGTTCTTTTTCTTGCCATTTCTCAATATCAATTGATACACCTTCAAGAGGCTCTCCAGTATATTTATCTACCACCGTGCCGTTCACGACCGTAGGGGATTCTTTCCCACAAGAAAAAAATAAGATTAAGCAAAGCCAAACAAGGGCAGGCAAGAGTAGAAAAATGTTTTTTTTCATACCAAAATATTTTGAAGCATAACAGACCAAAAAGGACATGTTAGCACTCTCAAAGGTATCGGAACATTAATTAATTTGCGCTTAAGCAGCACTTAAATTTCGCTAAAAATATACAGAAAGCAGATATATTTGGAATACTTTTTAGTTTTCGGAACGAACCGAAAATACTACGGAAGGGCCTTTCGAAGGTGGCAAATAAGCGCCAAATCGGCTTCTTTTCACCGCTTAAACCCCGAAGTCACCTGTTCTAGCACCCGCTCCAAAAAACCTTTGTCTTCGGTCACGATTTCAGCGCTGCCAAGCAATTGCTGTTCAAACTTGACCTCTTGTTGAATACTCGTGACCAATTTGCCCGTTTTTTTGGAAACCTCGATACCGCCAACTTTAATGGTGTATTCGCGGTTCTTTGGCACAGCTGATTTATAGACTACCTTCCCTGAGATCGTACCAAATTCTTGATAGGGGTAGTTGTCCAATTTCATCACCACCCGCTGGCCTATGCTGACTTTCCCGCTTTTTTCCACGGGCAACAGAACATTCCCAATAATTGTGTCCTGTGTTTGTGGCACAATGGTCATCACGACTTCTCCTTCGCGCACAAACTGCTGAAGGGTAAGGCCATTGAACTCCGCTTTACCGGCCACTGGCGCACTGAGCAAATACGTCTGCATCCAATTGTCAATACTGCTGCGCAGCGCATTGAGGCTGGCAAGTAGCCGCGTAGAGGAAGTCGCGGTGTTTTCCTGTTGACCAAAATTAGCGGAGTTGATGCTGTTGCGAAGGCTTATGATCTCGCGGTTTTTCTCCAGAATATTGCTTTCGTGCCGGTCTCGCTCATTGGCTATGTCCGACAACCTTTGCCGCTCTTCGTCCAATTTTATTTCTGAAATGAGGCCTTGATCAAACAGGTCTTTTTGCCGTGCGTAAAACCCTTCTGCAATTTTCAGGTCTTCGTTGCTTCGCTTCAATACCTTTTGCTCAAAGGCAATACTTTGTTCCAACTGCTTGATCTGCAATTGAATAGAGCCAATATTGGATTGAACGGAAGTGCTGCGGTTCTCCCGGCCAAATTTGAAATCTTCCAGGTCGCGCACGAACAGCGCGTAGTCTGATTGCAGCTCGCCCAAGCTTAGGCTGTCGGGGTATTGGAGTTGGCGGAAATCTTCAGTGGGCAGTTTTTGCCATTTCGTCACCAGCTGGTCGAGGCGATGCACATCGGCGTAGCGGGCGGTGTTTTGCAAAACGGCGAGCGGTTGTTTCGCCACCACCGAGTCGGTATCCGACACCAAGAGTAGCGTGACTTTGCCATTGGTCCGGGCCACTACCTCCACAGGAGGCTCGGCAGTGGTGATGGTCAGTTTGTCGCTGGCCACCACATCCGGGTAACGGACAAACCATGCCACGCCCAGCAATAGCCCAAAACCGAGCAGCACGAAAAAAGTGCCCAAGCGCACCAACCAACTGGGCGGTGTGCCGAGTATTTCCTGTACCTCTTCGGAGCGGAGTTCTACAAAATTTCGTTCTTCAGCCATGTTATTATTGC
>JANMME010000154.1:0-5586 GCA_031373015.1 Saprospiraceae bacterium | reverse complement strand
TTTGGCCAATTGAATCCTATAAGGTTTTAAAAACCTTATAGGATTTTATGGGAATCAAAATATAATTCCGCACCAAATTTTCAATCAGGACTTTTTGCACAACCTCCGAGCTCTCCCCGAAAAATGACCCAATGACAATTGAGGCCGCAAAATTGCGGAAAAAGTTGTAGATTTCGTTCATTCCCTTAAATCAAACCTCACCCAATCCACCGCTGCTACCATTTTTGAGGGGGCATTCTCGTTTTTCAGCACAAAATAAAGGTCGTAAAACCCCTCTTGGGCCGGAACGGAAAGTGGAACGTTTACTTCCATAAATTCCATTCTAACGCTGGCTGCTTTTGAAGGCAAGGGCGTTTTACCTAACAAAGTTCCTTTGGGCGACCCGAGCCGGATTTCTACCCTGCCGCCGCCAAACTGGTACTTGCCATCGCTCATCCCAATACCCAGCGCCACGGAATGCACCCCTGTCAAGTCAACGTGTTTGAAAACAAAAAAACTGTTGGATTTGATTTCATTGAGCACCACGGTATCGCCATTGAACGGACGATAGGTGCGAATGTTTTTGGACATACTGTCAGCTTGTTCGGCTTGTTGGAAAGCCGGACGCAGGGCAATGGCCTCCCCGCCTTCCAATGGGCTTTGGCTCGCGCTGCCCCGGTCGCGGTAACTTGCTTTTAGGATGAAAGTACCTGCGCTTGGCTTGGCCTTTTTGTCGGTTGGTGGCAGTGGCGTTAGGGCATAGTCTCCCGTGAGCGGGAAGGCCTGTTTTGGCTTAGGCGCATTGCCAAGCGAAAGGATCCAGCGCACCATTTCGCCCACGTCTTCTTCTGTGAGTTGTGGGTGCGCGCTCATCACCACCTGGCCCCAGTTGCCCGCCCCGCCTTTTATGATCTTTTTAGTGAGGTCGCGTATGGCAAAATCGCTTTTTCGATACCGCTCAGCGATGGATTGGTAGGCCGGGCCGTTTACCAGCCTGTCTTCGGCATGGCAAGTGCCACAATCAGAGCGACTGATGAGTGTTTTGCCCCGCGAGTATTCCGCGGCTTGTTTGGCTGCCTGATGGCCCTGGGCAATACTGGTGATATCGAATCCGGTTTCTAAATAATCAATGGTCGTTGCAACGGACGTGGGGTTTATGCCGCCACTTTCAAGCGAACCGTCTTCCGCGTCGGCCACCACGAGGCGGTAGTGCAACATTTGACCGGGTTGATAAAAACTTCGATTTTTCCCGAAAAAATCCCAGCGGACGAGGGGCGGTTCGTTGCCCACACTGATCTTAATTTTCACCGTTTTTGCCGCGCCTTCGTTGTCGGTCACCTTTAGTTTAGCCTCATACGTGCCGGGCTTGGGGTAGATATGAACCAGACTGTCCAGTTCGGAAGATTTTGTGTGTCGCTGTTCCCCTTTAGAAGAGGGCAAGAGGGGGAGGGGAATCCCCCCGCGTGCCGTGGCGTGCTTCGAAACAAAGGATTTTACAGGTGTTCCATCCCCAAAATCGAGTTCGTAGAACAGTTTTTCACCATCGTAATCCTTAGTGCTCGACAGATCAAAGCAGACCGAAAAAGGTGCTGCCCCAGCAGTTTTTTCTGCGTGCATGGCTGGAATGGGTGGGCGGTTTCCCTGTACATACTCTAGGCGCGAAAGGCGGGCATCAGGGTTGGTCGCAAACCACTGCGTACCGTATTCGAGCACCCAAATAGCGCCGTTTTTATCCACCACCATATCCATGGGGCGGGAAAGTTTTATTTGCTCCCCGAAGGGTTCCATGCGGCTAAAGTTGCCCACGGAATCCACCGTAACGGCCATCATCCAGCCACGCATCCAATCGTAAATGATAAGTTTTCCGTTGTAATAGTCCGGAAAACGGGTTGCGGCGGGGTATTGATCGCAGTAGTAGGTAGGGCCGGCCATGGCGTTGCGCCCGCCGGTTCCGACGAGTGGGAATTCTGGCGAATTGCCATAAGGATACCAGATAAAAGCCGATTGAGCAGGCGGCAATTCGCGCATACCCGTGTTGTTCGGAGAGTTGTTGATAGGGTGCGCGGGGTCGTGAAGTGGGTCGCTTTTATGGGTAGCGAAATTGTATTCCCGGTAAGGTTTGTTGTTGCCCACGAAATACGGCCAGCCAAAAAAACCAGCCTCCCGGGCTCGGTTCACTTCATCATGACCTTGCGGGCCACGGGCCGTATCTGGCTCGCCAGCATCAGGGCCAACCTCACCCCAAAAAAGGAGTTTGCGGCGGTCGTCGTAGGACAATCGGAATGGGTTTCGGCAACCCATGGTGTAAATTTCCGGGCGACCAGACATTCCTGGCGGCACTTGTTTCAATTCCGGCCAATGCGTTTTTATGGTTTTCCCAGCAAATAAATTTCCGGCAGGGCATTCATATCCGCCATCCGCCAAAGGTTTTATCCTCAAGATTTTACCTCGCAAATCATTGGTATTGGAGGAAGATTTTTGCGCATCCCAGGCGCTTCTCCCAGGACTTTCGTCGCTTGGCGAAAATCCTTCCGAGGCAAATGGGTTGGTATTGTCGCCCGTGCTCAGGTAAAGATGCCCTTCTGCGTCAAACTCAATGCAACCACCCGTATGGCAGCATTCCTGACGTTGTACGGCAACTTGCAAAATCACTTTTTCAGAGGCCCAATCCAGCGAATCGCCTTGAAAAACAAAGCGCGAAAGGTTGTTCACCGATTCGTCGCCGACAGGTGAATAATAAAGGTAAATCCAATGATTGTCCGTGTAATGCGGGTCGAGCGCCAAGCCCATCAGCCCATCTTCGTGCTCGGAATGCACGGGCAGTTTGCAGGCAATATTTACCAAGCCTGTAGCTGGGTTAAAGACTTTGATCGCGCCGCGCCGTTCAATGAAAATGACTTTGCCATCGGGTAAGAGCTCGAGCTCCATGGGCTCGGTGAGTTCCTCGGCCAGGATGGTTTTTTGAAAGCGCGTCGGATCAGGAAGTTCTGGAGTACGACAGGCCGTATAGTCCAGCCGCTTTTGATTGCCAATGGCATATCGGATGCCGCCAAGCACATGTTTTAAAAAATCTGGCTCGGCATAACTTTCCTTGGTGTGGCCAAGGGCGGTGTAGAATGCGCGGCCACCATCATACTCATGGTGCCAAGCCGCAGGGTGTTTTGCCCCATTCGTCCCACCCTTGTAACTGCTTTCATCGAGGCTAAGTAACACGGTAACGTTGGGGTTAAGGTCCTTGAAATTGTACCATTCATCGCGGCGCTGCCAGGTATCTCCAAGGTGTTTGGTGGCGGGATGGTCATGGTTTTCAACCTTCAGGGTAGCGGTTTGCTGCTCCGGGTGACTGCTAAAATAACCGCCTGAAAGGCCGCCATACCAAGTCCAGCCATACTCGGTATCCGTGGCCGAGTGAATGCCGACATAGCCTCCACCCGCTTGGATATAGCGCTCAAAATCAGTCTCTTGTGCAGGATTTAGCACGTCGCCGGTAGTATTTAGAAACACGACGGCGTTGTAGCGACGCAGGTTTTTAGCGTTGAAATCCTCGGCATCTTCGGTCGTATCCACCGCAATGCCATTGGCAAAGCAGAGCTTGCGCAATGCCGCCGTGGCCGTGGGGATGCAATCGTGGCGGTAGCCTTCGGTTTTGGAAAAAAGGAGGATGCGTGGTGGGATGTGGTCAGAACAATTTGGCAGGAGGATGGTAAGGGCGAGGAAGGGGAGGATAGTGCGGATCATTCTAATCATTGAATCAAATTTGTTTTGACGCTGCAAAGTAGGGTTTTGGTACAATTGTATGACATCTGACGTTTTTCAAGGATGATTTTTAACTAATAACAAGGAGTGCTGATTTTCTTAGGTTGCTTAATTTTAACCTTTTTAAGGCTAAAGAAGCAAAAAGTGATTATTTTTGCGTAAGCGTAATATCTGAAAATCTTTCCCTTTTCAGATTCGGCAGAATAAGATCACACCTAAAAACCGCAGAGTTCAAGCCTACATTATATGAGTGTTTACAACAGTCTTTATAAAACAAAAATATCTTTTCCAAATGGTCGCATCGGATAACTACGTTAATATGAAACCTTCGCGAAGGTTTCAATCACGAGGAAATTTGCGTGGGATTTTGGCTTTTCCAGAGATTGATCTTTTTTATGATCTGCTGATGGACAGGATTCACATGGTGCTAGGTCAATTTTTTTTAGAGATGCCTTTTACTGTCATCATCAATGCATTGCCAAGAAACCATGAAGAGGGAATTAGGCTTGAGGTGCCACTATTCGATGATTTTCCCTTGATTTATGCTGGTATTGAACGTCAAAAAAAACTGCTTGGCCTCCCTCGGTTACCTTCACCTTCTCTCGAAACAAGTTGGGCCTTATTAAATGATACAAGAAAGCACAAATTAAAACATAGGCCAAAATCCAATCATGAACATAATGGCCAACTCCCTATAGAACCCGGGTTCTCTTCTTCCAACTTATTTAGAGAATTTAGCAATGGTAATCTTGACTTGATAGACATAGAGAGTATGGGAATGGGGAACTTATTTGATTATTTTATTAGTAGAAATAAAAAAGGATGGGTTGAGCAAAATCCGTACAAAGAGGCTGAGTTTCAGATACTATCCTCCTATTTTAAAATTGAAGACTACTATTTTGTTACTATACCTCTAATACAGTTTGCTCAATTTGATGGTGTCGTTCATATTATCTACCATAAAGAGGAACATGAACGATTTGTAAATAAAGGTGGGGGCCTCAATGTTTGGAACGCAGGCAACATAATTAAAGCATTTAGTCGTGAATATGAAGGTATAATTTTAGATTGGGCGGTGGTCGGAGGGAATAAATTCAAATTTAGTTCCCTTTCGGATGCCATTGATCTAATAAAAATGTATGAGAATGAGCATCAAAATCCAATCCTTACTAGACTTAATTACCGTGAATATTATGAGACCCACCGCGACTACATAGAAACCCGGATCAGGTTTAGTAGTGAAATACCCCAAATCATCGTAGCCCAATATCGCCGTATCGCTACGATGCAAATCCTTATTGATTCCTACACGCACAATATAAGTGCTCACAGCCTTGTAGCACTGGAAGGCTGGTATAAGCAACGTGCGCTCTACCATGGAAGCGATAAGGCTCGACTAGATGTTGCCAACGTACCTTTAGTTCGCCGAGATAAGAGCTTTGACTTCGAGACACATCAGTTTGTTCGCTTTATGCTGGATAAAGGAGCATTCTGGACAGGATTGACACGCGATTACAGCTTTGGTGGTAAAACTAACAGTCTTTATAGTGTACTATGGTATGATTTTGTTAACAACCCACTTTATCTTGGTACCATAGCTTACACAGAAGGTATCCTCAAGTTGAATATTAACATTACAATTCTGGGAGAAACGGAAAAAAGTGGCAAGGATGTCGTCTTGCGCAAAAAAGTGAAGGCCGATGGCACTTGGGCCAGTATTGACCTTCGTACTTTCCGTGAGACAATGGAGAATGGGGGCAACCTAAACTCTGAGGCTGGGGGTGACTATCTGATGGTGGTCACAGGCAATCAACCGGGTTTATAGGCCGATATCGAAATGGAGTTTCGGGA
>JANMME010000098.1:0-3199 GCA_031373015.1 Saprospiraceae bacterium | reverse complement strand
ATCCCCTTGTCTCATGTGAACATTCCAATGATTCTCGCAGTTCCTGCCAGTTTCCGGTCAGGTTTCGTAAAAAGTAGGGCTATAAACCTTATTAAATCTAAAACGGCGATTATCTTTTTCATTGTTTTAGTTTTAAAATTGTGAAATCAGGTGCCATTGTTCAAGCCTTCTCGCCTTCCAAATCTTCGGCCTCGCTGAGCGCAATGGCAATCGCCTGTTTGCGGTCCGTGACGATGGGGCCGTCCTTGCTGCCGGAGTGCAGTTCGCCTTCCTTGAACTCGTGCATGACGATGGCAACCTTCTTTTCGGAAGGCGAAAGGGGCTTTTTGGTGGATGCTTTTTTTTGCTTTTTCATAAAAATTTATTGTTGGCATTTTATATTAACGTGAGTTCAGAGATTGTTTTTCAAATCTCCGAACTCACGTTACTTTACAATAATTTCAAGTGTTCCACCGCTGTGCGAGGCGATGACCTTCGGCATTTTTGTCCTTAAAACTTGCCCGGGAATTGCAATGCAATTCCTTTCGCAAGCAAATCCGCCGTCTCCATCATGTGATTAAATGCCTCATCGTAATGTACAACGGCATTGGTAAAGTCGCCATTTAGGAGGTCAACAGCATACGCGGTGGTCTGGGTGATGTGGTGCTCCATGGCTTCTTCCATATCCGTTTTTGGCCAGTGCTCAGGATTGGCTGCGCTCAGGAAGTTCGCAATATCCTTTGCATTGGCATACCAGTCAGCCAAAGCCTGGTCCAAAGCTGGTTGGTTGCCAGCCTTCGCCGCCGAAAGCACGGGAATTGCCTGTTGGATGTGTACGGTCAACAGGGCGGCCAAGGTATCGCCTGCCGCTTGTCCGTAGTAAGGCACTATTGCTGCGCCGAGTTCTTTTTGATTTTTCAAGAGCCGGTCGAGATGTGCCTGAAGTCCATTCTGGTCATGGTAGTAGGCATCAACAGTAGCGTAGGTCCATTGCATGTGGTCGCTCCACAATTCTCTCATTGCGCCATTAAAAGCAGTGTACTTCTGGCTTTCCAGCGGTGATGGGTCGTCAGTCTTGTCGCATCCCTGAAAACTGAGGGACCCGACGACAATGAAAAACAACAGCACTGCCTTATTTTTCATTTGCTGCAGCGTGAGCCGGAAGGTTCCGGGCTGTGTTCCGTTTTGTGGAACAGTCGTTGAATTCGACTTTTTAGTACTCATTTTTTTAAAATTTAAACTGTTAAAGAGCGGATTCCAGTTCACTGGCTTCGCTGAGTGAAAGGGTATGAGATTTTTTACAACGATTTCAGGTATTCCACCAAATCGTTTTTCTCGGTTTCGTTCAAAGCGAGTTTTTTGAAACGGTCGTAATGATTGACCACATCCATCAGCGTGGCGAACCGTCCGTCATGATAAAACCCGCCTTTTGTATGTGTCCACAAACCTTTCAAGCCTTGTGTAACATAGGTATTGTCGGGCGAGCGGCTTGATTGAAAATCGTCAATTCCAATGTCCGCTGCTTTGTGCGTGTTCCATCCGGGTTCGGTAAAAAGCGGCGGGACGTGGCAGGTCGCACATTTTGCCTTGCCATTAAATACGGCCATCCCCCGCTCGGCAGCCGCTTTATCGAAAGAGCCTTCGGGCGGTTTTGGTGCAGGGATTGCCAATTGGTAAAATTGCAGCGCGGCGAGTTTGTCGGTGACCATGTCGGGACTATTGCGTTTGTTCCCGGAACGTGCTTTGGCGGCCACCGGATATTTCTTGGCATCGTTCAAACGCTCATCGAAGAACGTGCCGTTGCCCACCAGTTCGAGGTTGGCCACATAAGCGTTCCAATATGTCACGTCTCCCCAGCCGCCCGTCCAGGTATGGAGTGTGTGCCCGGCATGGCCGAATGCTTCGGGAATCAGGGTGGCAGCAGATTTTCCATCGGGGCGGAATGCCTTTCCATCAAGGTTCAACAGCGCATCAAATTTCCCGGGACCCCAACTTGCCAAAACTTTTTTGACCGTGGCAACATCCACACCGAGGGCATCGGTAATCGGTTTCAAATTGGGCGCCATCGAGACAATTGCCCCGACGTTCAAATCTCGGTTTGCCCATCCGTCCAGCCGGTGCCCTATTCCGGGGGCAAACGCATCGTCCACCGTAGAATGGCAGGAGGCACAAGTGAGGCCAATCGCCACTAATTTTTTGTCCTTATCAAAAGTGCCTTTCACGCCGACGACTGCATTGAGTTGCAAAAGCGTGAGCGTCACCGCAGGGTCGGTCAAATCCACTTTTCCTGATTTAATACCTGCCGCCACGTCCGCCGGGATAACATCCATATCCACTTTCAACCCGGCTTCGAGCGCAGCTTTTGGCGAAAGCCCTGCACCAACGCCGCCATTTTTTTCGCCCGCAATGGCCTTGTTCAACTGGAGTGCATCTGTCCAATAGGTTTCGTCGCCGAAGGTCTCGAACCGAAAAGTCTGCTTGCCTTCTGCCAACATTTTTTTGGCGTTGGCAGTGATTGCGTCATCGCTTTCTTTTGTTGTCGTTGACGAATTGGCGGGCGAAGATTGTGTGCATTGAAAAAACGACATGGATACTATCAAAACAGCGGTAACCAGCCAAACGAGAGGTATTGGAGATTTTTTCATATTTTTTTGATATTAGAATGAAAAGAAATTTTCACCAAAAGCAAAGGTGAGTGGTTGGCTATTGGAAAGTGTTACACAATTCCGGGAGAGAGTTGTATAATTCACACCTTTTTATTTTGCGCCAGCAACATTCTATCGAATAAATAGAAAACCGACAACAACGCACTCCCGCCAACCGCCGCCGAAGCCCAACGCTCAAAGCCAGCGCGGGCGGAGGTGTGCGGGAGTGCCCACGTTGCATTAATATCACACATAAAACAATCTTACCATGGCAGAAGAATACCATTTCAGACAGCCTTTTTAATGTCGTTTGATCGCTAACTGGCACATCAGGCGAGATTAGCAGGCAGCGTTTGCCTGTGTTGCAATAAACGATTCACCCAAGCACACTGAGCAGCCATTCCCGCTCCGCCAGGTATTTCTCGGTCTTGATTTTTTCTCGCAATTGTTCGCGCGCCCGTTTGTCGTCAGGGCTGAGCCGAAGTATTTGCTGGACGATACGCACAAAGTTGGCATACAGATGATGACGATAGCCGATGTTTCGGTGCCGAAGTAGATAAGTGCGAAAACTATGC
>JANMME010000078.1:0-2690 GCA_031373015.1 Saprospiraceae bacterium | reverse complement strand
AAAGTAGTGGGCACGGCTTCTGATGGCCGTGCCCTTTTACAGTATTTTGCTACTGGCAACAACGGTGTGGATGTAGCACTCGTGGATATAGATATGCCCAAAATGATTGGTGGCCTTGAAGTTGTTAGGAAAATCAAAAATGTTTGCCAGGAAAAATTAAAGGTTATTGTGATGACCGGGCTACGAGGTAGGGATTATCCTATGGACGCCATCAGAAATTACGCGGATGGATTTGTTACAAAATACCGTCACAAAGACGAGTTTATTGATGCCATCATAAAAGTCAGCAAGGGAGAAATGGTTTTCCTCCTTGATCCTGGCGATACCGCCCCAGCGGTCGTGTCAGAGTCACTTCCTGAACTTACACCCACCGAATTGAGAATAGTATGCCTCATGGTGAATGGCTTCAGAAACAAAGAGATAGCGGATGAGATTAAGCTAGGTGAGAAGAATACTGAAAAAATCAGGGGTTTGGTGATGAAGAAATTGAAGGTGGATACCCCTGCCCAACTCGGCGCCCTGGCCGAAAAACACGGACTTTGCCGATGAATCTGGCACTTCCTTTTAGAGGGCTCGTTCCCCCTATTTAGGTCTTCTAGAACTTTCCTGTAAAAAAATTGCCCTCTCTGGTTACAAAATCGGAAGCATCTGGCATACATGTTCAAATGCCGAAAGTCAGTATCATTGCCTCCAACAATTTTGCTGCACTGTATGGCTCGAATGCTTGACCACTTCCTAGACAGGAAAATCAATTTCAGTTGTGAAAAATATCCCGATCCAGAGGCGCTTTTCGAAGGCTTGGAATGCGAAGAAACAGACGCGATCCGGTGCTTGTCAGCGCGAGTGTCGGGTTCAATTTTCAACATCGGCAAAAGTTATCGCCTTCGCGATGAAGATGTCGAAGAGCTAATCTGTGATTGTATCACCATCTGCCTCCAAAAGATCAGGGAGGGGAAGTACATTTTTCAAGGTTTCAGCCCAGCTACGTTTGTTGTTGAAATCGCTAAAAACAGGGCAAGAAACTTGTACCGCAACGCCCAGAGACACGACACGACTGATTTGGAAAGCATTGGAGATCAAGGAGAAGAACCGGAATTTGTAAGTCTGGCCGAAACCGAGTTGCTCGAAAAACTGCTGTCAAAACTAGAACAAAATTGCCAAAACCTGATCCGATTAAAATACCTGGAAGAACGCCGCGATAAAGATGTGATTGATGAAAAACTGACCCAATATACCACTGTTGACGCCCTAAAAAACCACCGTTCAAAATGCATGAAAAAACTGGTGGACATTGGTGCTGCCGCTTCACTTTTTAATCAATGATCAATGGAAAATTTTTACCAAAACATCGAACGCTACTTGCTCGGCGAACTGGTTGATGGGGAATTGACCGCATTTGAAAATGCACTTCAATCCGATGCCGCACTATCCAAATCAGTGGCGCAACACCGCGAAATGATGCAGCGCCTCGAAGCCCTGCGTCTGCGCAACAAAGTGAAATCGGCCATATCATCGGAGCCTCCACGCCCGATACAGCATAATACCCAGCGGGTTTTTATGGCGATAACAGTATTGGTAGTTTTACTCGCAGTCGCTTTATGGATTTCCAGACAGTCTTTCCAATCCGGATCAGAAAAAGCAGAGGACCTGCCCCAAACCATCCATTCAGACACCCTCAATGCCCCCCCGGACCCGATACCAGTCCCTATTGCTGAACAAAATCAACCCAACAAGCCAACGGAAAAACCTGATAAGGCGCCGAAGTTGATGGCTTTGGCCCGTGAATTCCACGAACAGCCCGCCCAAACTTTTGTGCGTGATGCCACGAAAGCAGCGGGCGATCCATCTCAAAAAACACCGGTTCAACGGGCTGCCGAAGCCTATTACAATCAAAATTTCCGCCTTGCTGTCGAGCTATTAAAGGATGACAAACTGGTGCTGCAGGACGAAGGGGCCCGTTATTTACGGGCGAATGCCCGGTTTAATATCGGGCAATTTGCCGGTGCAGCCAAGGATTTTGATGCCTTGAAAGACAGTTTTCAGTTCAAGCACGAAGCCCGCTGGAATTTTTTGCTGTGCCAAATTGCACTCGGAAATATGGATAGGGCCAAGGCTTTGCTCGCTGAAATGATGGAAGAGGAGAGCTTCCCGTTTCATGCCAAGGCAGTAGAATTGAACGGAAAAATCATTGATTTGAAGTAACTGGTTATTTGCCGGACGGAGTTGTGTCAAAAGGTTTTTCGTGAATTTTTTCAGGAAACAATGTTTTGTGTTCTAGCCAATTGAATCCTATAAGGTTTTTAAAACCTTATAGGATTTTATGGGAATCAAAATATAATTCCGCAAGAACTTTTCAATCTGGACTTTTTGCACAACCCCATCCACCGAATGACCTGCCCATTGGCCGGCAAAAGCAGCAAATCATTCATCACTGCCCCAGCCACTCCAGCACCTCGGCTTTTTTGCGCACCGACACCGGGATCAGGTCACCGTTTTTCATCTTCAAATACCCCCCCTCTTTTTTCTGAAACTCTTGTACAAAGCGGAAATTGAGCAGGTGACTTTGGTGTGCCCGCACAAAACCGTGTGGCTCCAGCATTTGGTCATATTGTTTGAGGGTTCGCGTCACAAAAATTTTCTCGCCACTGGCAAGCACGAAGCGCGTGTTGTTGCCATCGGCTTCGCAGCGC
>JANMME010000060.1:0-4501 GCA_031373015.1 Saprospiraceae bacterium | reverse complement strand
TTTGCACGAGTTTCCTAACCGGAAAAGAGAAGGTTGTACGCGATTTCAGGCTGAGAAATGTAGATGGTAAATACGTTTCGTTGAAACATTACCCCGATGCAAAAGGCTTTATCATTGTATTCACCTGCAACCATTGTCCTTTTGCCAAATTGTACCCGCCAAGGCTGAACGCATTGAATCAAAAATATGGGAAGCTCGGCGTGCCTTTAATTGCCATCAGTTCCACAGATACCATTACCTATGAGGAAGATGTTTTTCCCAAAATGGTAGAAAAAGCAAAGGTCGAACAGTTCAATTTCCCCTATTTGTTCGATGGCGAACAGAAGGTTGCCAAAAACTTTGCGGCCCAAAAAACGCCACACGCATTTGTGATCTGGAAGGAAAAAGGTAAATGGGTCGTCAAATACAGCGGCGCCATTGACGACAATGGGGCAGAACCTGAAAAGGTGGAGACTCAATATGTTGCCAATGCCGTGGATGCACTATTGGCAGGCAAACTAATCTTTGAGAAAGAAACGAAGTCTATCGGGTGTCAAATCATTTTCCGTAAATAGATAAAATAAACCGCCGAGACGCTGAGGCGCGGAGCGTCCATAAATCAATCTCTGTGTCTCAGCGCCTCTGCGGTTTAGAGATTTAATTTTGTTTAGAATCATCTTATGAAGAATTTCATTACGCTCTTTTTTCTTTTAAGCCTTGCGCTCGCTTCCAAAGCCCAACGCAACGTCATCCTCATCATTGCTGACGACTTGGGCACTGACTATCTCGGTTTTTATGAGGATCATCAAGACACGGCTCCCGTTCCAAACATTCGAAAGTTGTTGAGCCGCGGTGTCCGCTTCACCAATGCCTGGTCCAACCCCGTTTGCTCCGCCACCCGCGCAGGGATGCTCACGGGCCGATACAGTTTTCGGACCGGTGTGGGCGGCATTGTGGGCGGCATTGGCGGTTCCGGTGTCCTGGACATCAATGAACTGACTATTCCCCGGCTTTTGAATACGTACAAACCCAATGGAATTGCAAAAGCCAATATCGGCAAATGGCACCTGCACAATGCGATGCCTGTTTCCAACCTGAACAACCCAAACGTCATGGGATACGACCTTTTTGCGGGCAATTTCATAGGTCAATTGACGAGTTATACAAATTGGACGAAAGTGACCAACGGCGTTTCGAGCACCGTCACAAATTACGCCACTACGGAGACCGCGAACGACGCGCTTAAATGGATAAGAGACCAAAACAACAAACCCTTTTTCTTGTGGCTGGCCTTCAATGCACCGCACGCGCCCTACCATTTGCCGCCTGCCGGGTTGCATTCGTACACCAACCTCAGCGGCACCCAACAGGACATCATGATGCACCCCGAATCCTATTTCAAGGCCATGCTCGAAGCGATGGATCATGAAATTGGTCGAATGTTCGACTCGCTGGAGGTTCACAATTTATTAGATAGCACTGACATTATTTTTATCGGCGACAACGGGAACACCATTCAAACTGCTCAAATTGCAAACACCGACCGAGCAAAAGGCACCATTTATCAATATGGCGTACACGTTCCTTTTATAATTTCCGGGCCTTCCGTCGTCGCCCCTGGTCGCGTGAGCGATGCCTTGGTGAATACTACCGACCTGTTCGCCACCATTTTGGAACTTTTCGGTTACACTGGTTGGCCAGCGCAAATTCCCGCCGATAAACCCGTGGACAGCAAAAGCATTTTGCCCATTTTGAAAAACCAGGCCAGCTCCGTGCGCCCCTGGGCATTCACCGAAATTTTCAAAATGACGCCAGATGCCGACGACGGCAAAACCATGCGAAACACGGAATATAAACTACTCCGCTTTGACGATGGCCACCAGGAATTTTATCATTTATCCGCCGACCCTGGCGAATCAAACAACCTTTTGACGGGCACTTTGAACGCGGACGAATGGGCCAACTACCATTATTTGTGCAGTGAAATGACGGCATTGGTGAGCGGGATATCGTTTTGCATTCCCTCTGTGGGCACGAAGGATCTAACGGTGCCGGGTGCTTCCATTTATGTTTATCCCAACCCGTTTCGTGCTCAGATTTATCTGAATAGCCCTGATCCCGACGCACAGGTTGAACTGATTAACCTCATGGGTCAAAAAGTTTTTTCTGGGAATCATATTGACAAACAAGACTTTTCAAACCTGGCAAGTGGGAGCTATTTTTTGCGGGTTATGGGCGATCAGCCCACCGTGATCAGGCTTGAAAAAAGGTAATAGCGGAGTATAATAAAATTACGCCATCCGCAAGTTTTTGAATGATTTATCGCCCAATATGTATGAACCAGGTACCGAATCAGAACTGGTAACGCTATTGCGAAACAAGGATCAGGATGCTTGCAAATTTTTGGTGGAAAAACACGGCAATCTGGTCTTCAACACCGCGCTCGGGCTCTTGCAGCACCGCAGCGATGCCGAAGACATGGCCCAGGAGGTGTTTGCGTATGCTTTTCAGTCGCTGGGAAAATTTAGGGGAGAAGCAAAGATTTCCACCTGGTTGTATCGGATTACGGTGAGCAAATCCCTGGATTTTTTGAAGGCAAAAAAAAGGGTGAAACGCTTCGGTTTTTTGCAAAGCATCTTTGAAGGAACGGGGGCGAAATTGGCAATTGACAAACCTCATTTTCAGCATCCCGGGGTTTTGATGGAAAATCAGGAACGGGCGCAAATCCTTTTCTGGGCCATCGAAAAACTCCCGGACAAGCAAAAAACGGCCTTTGTGCTCCACAAACTCGAAGACCTGCCTTACGCCGATATCGCTGAAGTGATGGCGTTGAGCCTTGCCTCCGTGGAATCATTGCTGTTTCGGGCCAAGCAAAACCTGCGGCAATATTTGGGGAGTTGGTACGAACAAAACAGGTTTTGATTTACCATCAGACCTATAAGGTTTTGAAAAACCTTATAGGTCTCGATTTCAGAAAATATCCAGTATTGTGCATAAAAAACACTCAACGTGCATTTATTATGAATCAATTAGATAAAAATAAATGGGTAGAAGACACCCTTGAAAGCCTGAATGGTAGCCAACGTGCCCAGGCGCCCGACGGCTTGTTTGAAAATGCCATGCGCCGGGCGGCATTTGGCCGTGCCCGAATCGTTCGCATGCCTGCCGCCCAAGTTTGGAGTGCTGCGGCATGTGCCTTGGTGTTGGTGGTGGCCAACCTGTTTATGTGTGTTGATTTCTCCCATTCGGGCAATAAAACACTCGGTTCAAAGGAATCGTTTGCCAAGGAATACTTTGGGGCCTCCGATGCACCTCAATTCTGAAATCATGGAAAACTTGAAATTTTACAAAATCGCAATAGCCATTCTATTGCTTCTCAACATAGGTACCCTGGCCTTTATGTGGATGCACCGCCCGCCGCCACCAGGCGCAAGAGGGCCATTTATGTTCATCGTGAAGGCTACCGGAATGGATGAGACCCAACAGGCTTCCTATCGTCAGCTTCGTGACCTACACCGTTCCAAGGTGGAGGCCTTTCAAAAGCAAAACAGCCAGATTCGTGGGCATTTATTTGATCTTTTGGCACAAAAGGATGAAAACGACCCGGCTGTACAGCAACTGGCCGACTCCATTGCCGCCGTAAAACGCCAAGAAGAATTGCTGACTTTCGAGCATTTTCGACGGGTACGCGAGATATGCCGGCCCGATCAGCAAGCGAAATTTGATGCGGCGATTGGGGAGGCGATTCAGAGCATGGGGCCGCCTGTGCCACCTAAACGATAATCAATGCTCGACATTCTATTCAGAATACAATAGAAAAACCCCTTCCAGTATCGCTGGAAGGGGTTTTTCTATCCCTGAAAAGTCAATAAATCAAACCTGTTTTACCTCCGCCTACGACGCTACGGCGGATAAACCAGACACCAGCACCGAAACCTCATTGTGCAAGCATTCCGCAAAGCCGCCGTCCACGCCGAAACTTACTTTTTCGCCATTGGCTTTGGTTACTTTCACTTCGCCACTTTTAAGCGACGAAACGATGGCTGCGTGGTTTTCCAGCATTTCGAACTGGCCTTCAGTGCCCGGCACGATCACCGATTTGACTTCGCCAGCGAAAATTTCTTTTTCAGGACTTAAAATGACCAAATTCATAATTCAGGAATGTGATAATAAATTTGAAAATACCGTCATTAGTGGGAAGGCCCGCCTTCGCGCTTTTACTCGCCTAAGCGATTGGCGGCGGCGAGGCGCTATGGCGGGTAAAACGACCCATCAAAACACAACGTTCTATTTTTCCTTATTTAAAATCCCCCCGACGAAATCCTAAACAACCAGAAATGTTTAGGGGGATTTTCAATAGGGAAAAATCGAACGTTTAAGCACTAGCTTCCTCCATCATCTTTTTGCCCTTCGCAATCGCGTCGTCAATAGTACCAACGAGGTTGAATGCTGCTTCGGGCATGTCGTCGAGTTCGCCATCCATAATCATATTGAATCCGCGAATGGTTTCGTCAATCGGGAC
>JANMME010000053.1:0-3086 GCA_031373015.1 Saprospiraceae bacterium | reverse complement strand
CAAAGTCCCAGTGCCAGGCGGTAGGCACATGGTAGGAATAGTCCGTGAACAGGATTTCCTGCGGCGAGAGCGTGTCCACCACATTCCATTTGAAGCGCGCAATGGGAACATTGTTGATCCCCAGGGTATCACAAGAAGCGCCGTCTATTGGGCCGAGGTTGTAGTTTGCGAAATTGTTGATGAAATACCCCTGTCTAGCTGGCAAGGTGATGGCATGCGATTCTACATGACAGGCAAGTCCACGCTCATTGGGGTTGTGAATGACATGCAATATGTTGTTGTCATATGATGAAATGATGTAGATTTTTCCATCCGGACCGGACATCATCTGGAAAAAATTAGCCGGATGAGGCGCCAAAAAACCATCATATACCGCTACCACCTGCATACTCGCCCCGAGGTCCGATGCCCAGAGGTCGTATTGCTGCACAGTGCCACCGGAAGTGAGGTATAGGAAACGACTGTTGGGAGAAGTAGCCACCCCGCCTCTGCCGGAGGGGAGCAAGTCCCAATCCAGGCGAACCGGGTTAGAGAGTATGCCGGTACACCGGTCAAAATCCAGCACCATAAGGTTTTTAGGGGAGTTGTGAAAATACTTACTGCCATCGGCAGAAAACGCGGTTTGACTGCAACAATAAGCGCTATCGATCTCGAGGCCTACGCTGTCAAAATCTTGCATCCCCTTATATTCCACCCCTTGCGGCGTGAGGAGTGTGACATGTTTGTTGTTGCTGAAACACCGTGGCACGATCACCCACCAATCCCGACCATTAGCATGGCGCGTGGCGGTAACATAATTACCTAAAAAGATTGAGTCACTTAATACCGAATTGTTTTTTGAAATGACAGCACCAACACCACCGTCAGCAGAAGCGTCCACAATCGAATACATAAGATTCATGGGATTCCACATATAATCGTCATCTCTTAAATGAAAAAGGTAGTAAAGACTGTCGCTACCCGGTTTGGGTAAAAAGATACAGGGTTGCCAAAGGGGATAATCACCATTGTCACAGAATTCTTCAAAAACGGCACCTGGATTGAGTGTGTCGCCATTGAGCATGAGTTCATGATTGCGGTTAACAATCATACAGCCATTGGTGTAAGCCACCAACTGCCCGTTTTTATCTGAGATAGCTGCTTTAGGTCTGTCAAAAATGTAATCAATCAGCGAAAGGGAAGGGGGGAATGTGCTGAAATCCATGATCACCCCACCAAAAGGATAACCACTTGAATTTTGCCCAATTTTCCCATACCCCAGCGTCCAGATATTATCGTGTTTGAGTTGAGAAAATATCGGTGTATAAACAGCAAAAACGAAAGCGAGTAAAAGATTAATTCTTTTCATTATAGATTTAAATAGTGACTGCCTACAGATTTTGGCTGTAGGCAGTCGTTTGTAATTATAATTTAGCGAGTCACAAAAACTTTGACAGTACCGAGGACTATACCCGCCTCGTTGGAGAACACTACTAAATAAAGACCAATGGGAAATTGCCCTAAATCAAGGGAAGCTTTTAATTCCCCAGGCACAACCGATCGTGTTTTTATCTTTTGCCCCTGAACATTATGCACCGTTAACAATCCTCCATTGTTTTCAGGCAGGCGTATGTCAGTGAGTCCCGAAGTAGGATTGGGCACTACCTGCATGGAGCCATTTACCGGTTGATGGCTTTTATGTCCCTCTCCACGCTCCTCTACTGGATATTCTTCTTTATCCAAATATTCACCTTGATCGCAAGGCCCAAGGAACCTGACCGCCTCATTGGTTGAAGCACCGGTGTCATTTTCATCTTCCTGAGCTAAAGCGAGCGCATCATCGTACAATGTCTCGGTCATCGGCAAAGCAAGCAATCGGCTAATACGCAATTCATTGATGGTCTTTCCGGCGACGCCATAAGGCTGTACAGTGGTGATGCTTGCATTGTAAGTCAACGCATCTCCCAGATCAGCAGACACTTGCGCATTCCTGGTGCTTTCAAGGGTAGCGTCATCTGCAGCATTCGAAGCGATTAATTGGAGTAGCGTTTCTCGATCCGAGAACCAGGTCCCTGTAAGGTTGTCAAGATCTGAATAGTCTAGACTTTCATCCAGATTAACAAGGTCTTCAAAAGCCTGCTCGATGTCAGAGCGATAAGTATCAAAATCCGTCTGGTCTCCGGAAGAAAGGCTCAGGCCGTTTATCACTTGTAGGGTTACCTGGGCCAATGAGTCAATGAGTGTACCATTCAAGCCGTTGAAAAATGTTTCTTGCGGCGAGCTTGCAGGCCGCAATTCGGAATAAAGCAGCAGTTTAGTATACGCGTCGCGTTTCAAGTCCCAAAGGTATACGCCAGACAAGGTTGAAGTGTTCAGTACTGCTTCTCTTTCCGAGGGCGTGATTTTTCGAACAAGCGGCGTCTCCAATGGAGACAAACAAGTGGCGTGATCATCGTCTATGCTTTCATGAAACCAAGCTGCGCCAATTGTTGGATCGGGATCTATCTTATCATGATCAGGTAACCATGGGAGAGTATTACCTTGTGTAACTAGAATCTCGGAGTTCATTGGATTCCCACTCAGATTTTGCGCTGCAAATTCTACGCAGTCATCCGTGCCCCAGTCATTTCCTGTACCATTTTGCTCCCCTATCTTTCCACTTGACTCAGTAATTCTCAAGCCATACGTGTGATTATTGAAATGGCTAGTGCGCAAATCAATATTATTTGAATACCTAAAATGCATTCCAATGTAGGACTGGTCCACAGTATTGTCACAGAATTCTGTGCCATTAATCTTCACTACATGAAAACCGCAGTAAACCGCATTTGATGCTTCGTCGACATTAATACCCGTGACACTATTTTCACGGAAAATATTGCCGTTGGAGAGATTTTGGCCAGCTAAGGCGTCAAGCCAAATACCATAGTTGACCCAGGTCTCACTGGCCGTACCGTAATAAATCGTATTATCGTGCACGTTGAATTGATCTGAACTATATACTTACCCCCATTTTCCGACCACCAAACAGGTGAAATTAAGGTGGAAAAAAATCAAAGAAACTAAACTTGTTCAGAGCGAAGGACAGCGATAAGCCGTCCTCCTGC
>JANMME010000052.1:0-14989 GCA_031373015.1 Saprospiraceae bacterium | reverse complement strand
GTCGTTGTTTTAATCAAGTTCCTAATTTACTGTGTAATCTAGGTTGCAAACGCTTTTGCCTTATCATCTTTTGGAAACAGTGTTTTGTCAACCAGATTCTGTAACAAAAATTTGCGAATGAACGACTTGCACACGAATCTCACATTTCCTTCCGACCCCCAAAACGTATCCAAAGTCGAACCTTTCGTCCATGATGTAGCCACCCGCTACAACCTTTCTCCCGACACACATGGTAATATTCTGGTCAGTCTCACGGAGGCTGTCACCAACGCTGTGCTGCATGGGAATCAAGGCGATTGCCGTAAAAATGTTTCCATCTCCCTCAGCCGCAAGCAAAACGCACTGGCTATCAGTGTGAGCGACGAAGGCCCGGGCTTCGACCCGAACAAAGTGCCCGATCCCACTGCGATGGATCACCTTGAATGCTGCGGTGGCCGTGGGCTTTTCCTGATGCGTCACTTGAGCGACGAATGCCGCTTCGAACGCGGCGGTAGGACGGTGGAGATGCGGTTTAAACTTTGATTTTTTAACAAATTTCACGCACAAAAAGAGCGGGGTTTTTGGCTAACTGGCCGAGAACCCCGCTCTCGTTTACATCAATTTCCCCGGCCTTACTTTTCCTAATGAAAGTTGACAAGACATTTAGCCGGTCGGAAAGTAGCGTTTGAAGTCCACCGGGCAAACAAGAGATGGTGGGTTTTTTCTCAAAAAATCATCGTTATCGCTGTATCACGATTTTCTTCGTCACGGGTTTACTGTTCACTATAGCACGCAAGAAGTAAACGCCGTTAGGGATATCTCGGAGACTGACCTGTTGAGAATAGTCGCCGGGGTCGAGTTTCTGTTCGTCTATTTTGCCCACCAGGCGCCCAGTCTGATCATCCACGGTGTACGACACCATAGCGGGTTCGTCCAATCGGAATGCTATGTTGACGTAGTCGCTGGCAGGGTTCGGCGACGCAGTGAAGGCGACAGGTGACTGCTTGGAGATGGCGGATGCTTCAGTCCGTTCCTCTACCGGGTCGTTAAAATTATTAGGGACGAATATGCCCATCGAAATGTAGTTGTTTGTTTCAACAGTCTCTGATACGCTGTTCGTCGCATCCGCTGCAATGATGAAATTATAACTGCCCGATGGAATACCAGCGGTGTCAATCATGGCATTAATCTCCATTCTGCTATGACCTGGCAATCCTTGATTGCTTTTTGAAAACACCAGCAAGTCGCTGGTATCTACCACTAAATCTTTGGAGAGGTATCCGTGGACAAAGCACTCCGCTGCTTGTGCTGCCCCGACGTTCTCTAGGCTGAAGTAAAACCTCCAGCTATCTATCTGGAGGTTCGTAGGTACATAGTCTGCGCCATTGTTAGGCTGACCCACCACTTCTATTTCACGGTACATCCAGCTATTAGATTCGTATGGTTTGGCAATTATAAAATATTTGCCCGAGAACACATCGCTTCCCAGCGAAGCACTCAAGACGGAAGTCTGGACTCCGTAGGGCGTAAGCTGGATATTGTCTTCGCCAAGCACGATGTCTTCCGGATTGATAAAGCGGTCGTATGATAGGATGTAATAAACCGGAATTACCGCATCAACATTCAGATGGCTTCTGACCGTTGCCACGATAGGGAACGGCACATCTGGAGTCACGGTACACGGTGCCGAGAGCTTAGTGACTTCGCAGGTTTCGGCTGTCAGTAGTATGAAAAAAGCTGCGAGGATGGGGAATTTGAAAGCAAAAAGATGTTTCATGATGAATTGAATTTGAGAAGTGAACAGGAGAAAAGACTCTTGCAAAAGCATTTATCTCTTTGTTCAATCAACTGCCCGGAAGTACCCACACGGATCCAAAATCTATTTCGAAAAATAAAAAACCCGGCGAACTTTGAAGTTCGCCGGGTCTGAAAGATTAGCCGTATCACGCAAAGCGTTTCTCCGGGAGCGTAGCTTTCAGAGGAATGAAAGCATGGTGGCGTATAGTCAGTTGCATTGAGCGCCGCTACAAGTACTGTATCCTAACACCTGACGGAGTGCATAACCAGCGTACTGGTGAACCGCTATGATGCGACGCTGGCCGGTACAGCTATAACCCCAATTCGATATTTTTGAGGTTAAGCAAGTATACAGTTCGCCGTAACGAGGTGAGCCCAGATCTGGCCATACCTCGACATAGCTCTTATAACCATAACCCAACATTTTCACGGATCTTGCAGAGCCGTACCACCATTGTTCTCTATCGTAAACGCCTTCATCTCCCTCTTGTGCAAACTGGATCACGACTGACACTTTTTGTTCCTTCAATTTCTCCCGCAATACTTGGCTAAATGTCAAGCTATAAGAATTGAAGGCCTTCGCAGACGAAATGTGCTTAACTTTGATGAACACCCTCCGATAGTCGGCGTACTCGGAAAGGTTAGGTTCACCGCTTGTGGTTTGGTCTGCCATATCGGAATCGTTTTCCGGAGTATCCATGATTTCGGCCTCTATGGATTGGGCATCATAAAGATAGACCAATTCTTCGTAATCAGATGCGATTTCAACGGTGAAGGTCGCATCCCTGTCGGTGTTGGTGATAGTTAACTCCTTTGAGTGTTTGGGAGTATCATAGGGTTCTACAAAAGTTTGCTCTTCCTTTTGACAGGCGAAAAAGCAAAATATTGCGATGGTGGCAAGGGCAAAAAATGTAGCTGCCCAGCGGATTCGGTTGAATTTCATGACTGAAAAATTTTTAAGTGAAAGAGAAGATTGAAAACAAATGACTCTTGCAAAAGCATTATATCCCTTTGTTCAATCAACCTTCCGGAAGTACCCACACGGGCCAGAAAAATAAAAAAGCAGCCACCTTCCCGATGACTGCTTTTTGAACTGCCCAACTGCTCCCGCCTTCGTTTAAACTTCGGCGGGTAAAACTGTCTACTGATTTAGCGCCCTCATATCCCCAATCGCCACAAACCCCGCCCAGTAGTATGGACTGGCGTTTGGGCCTTTTTGCCCTTTCAGGAAATTGCGCCTCGCTTGGGCCAAAGCTGCATCCTTGGTCATACCCTTTTTCAGGTTTAGGTAAAAAGCAATCATCAGGTCTTTTGTCTTTTCATCTTCCACCGTCCATAGGGTGGTGACGATACTTTTGGCGCCCGCGTAGGAGAAAGCCCGTGCCAGGCTGATGATGCCCTCTCCGCGTTGGAGTTCGCCGATGCCAGTCTCACAGGCACTAAGCGTGACCAAATCGGCGTTGAGCGATACATTGTAAATCTCGCGGACGTAGAGCAGTTCATTTTCAATGCTGTCGGGTACCTGTGCGAAAGCCAGGTAAGAGTAGTCGCCTGCACGGCTGTCGGCCTGCCCGTGCGTAGCAAGGTGCAGGATGCGGTAGCCACCCGCCATCTGCCTGAACCTCAACTCGGTGGCATCGGCATTAATGAGGTAGTGCCCGTCCCATATTTTGCTGACGGCGGCTACTTCTTCGCCACTTTTTGGCAATGGTTTGAAATCCTTGCGATTCGCCTCCGAAACTGAATTTGCATCGGCAGCCGATGTGTTCAAGATGGGATTGCCGAGCAAATCCTCCAAATGGCGATAACTATCCTGGTAAAAAGGCGCAAAGGCCACAAGCGAATCTTTTGGTTCTTTTTTGTGCTGTTTTTGCACCATTTCGCGTAGCAGGGTGGCGGAGTAGCAGTAACTCAGGTCGTGTTGCAGACAGAAATAAGCATGGGTATGGAAGCGGTGGGGGAGGGACGGTTTTTCCCTGAGCAGGGCCTCGAAGGGGACGTAGCCCAGCACCCCGTCGGGCACGATGACCACCTGCTGGGGCAGGAGCGAATCCACCGGGGCGAGCAGTTTGTCATAGAGTCGCCAAGCTGCGTCGGTGTATTCTTTTGCGGCGAAGGCAGTCAGCGAATCGTATCGGAGCGAGTCCATGCGGTAGCCATAGATGCCGTGCCGCAGTTGCCGCCCCCAATCCTCCAGGGGGAAGTCTTTTTTGACCTCGAAGACGCGATAATCGTCTTTTTTCACCAAGAAAATGAACACGCTGCTATCGCCGACATAATACTCTAGCAGTGCCTGGTCGGGTTGGAGCAGATCACGCTGGATGCTGGGCACATCTTCGGTGCGGAAGTCGTATTTGAGGCGGTAGTAGTCGGGGTAGCGGATTTCAAAGGTGTCGATGAGGGCTTCGTAGGAGCGATGCTGGTCGAAGAGTTTGCTGCTGACGCTCAACACGGTG
Source organism: Saprospiraceae bacterium (assembly GCA_031373015.1). GTDB lineage: Bacteria > Bacteroidota > Bacteroidia > Chitinophagales > Saprospiraceae > M3007. The sequence goes on along the minus strand of JANMME010000052.1, from coordinate 10,757 downwards.
GAGTCTGTTTCTTCTTTTCCTTCCGAGTAGAATTCCTGTCTGCGTTTTTCATAGAAGGCGATATCCACCCGTAAGTCGTATTCTTTTTGAAGCAAGCTGTCGGGGATGCCGGCGAGGTGGAGAGCATCGGTGTTTTTCATGGACTCGTAGAGGCTGAGGGCTTTGGATTGCTCGGCGTATTGGAAAGCTTCGTGGAGGTATTGCAGGCTGTCGGTGCCTTGATGGAGGAGGTAGTTGGTGGCGATGCCGCCTTCGTAGACACCGGCTGATTGTTTGGAAAGTGTGGATTTGGAGGAAGGGTTTTCGAGGGTTTCGCGTTGGTAGTTGATGGCGACGAGGGCTTCGAAGAAGGATTGGTGGGCGGTGTGGAGGTGTTTTTGATCCCGGATGGCTGTGTAGTAAGATTTGTAAAAAGACCCTTTGGCTGTGAGCGTTTCGAGTAGAACTGGGATTGATTTGATTTGTTGAAAGGAATTGGGGCCTGTGTATCGCAAGGCGTGAAGGGCTTTTTGAATATAAAATTCTGCCTTGTCGAAATCGCCGAGATACTTGTATGTTGCTCCTAGGGAATTAAAAACCGCTGCCACATCGGGGTGTTCCAAGCCAAATGCTTTAAGTCTGATTTCTAATCCTCTTTGATGGTATTCATTAGCCTGGCCATAATCGCCGTTACCCAGAAAAACGTCTCCCACGTTGCAATAAGATACTGCTACGTCAGGATGTCTCGAATCAAGGGTTTTAAGTCTGATTTCCAATGCCTTTTGTTGATATTTGTAGGCCTTATTGAAGTCACCCTTTTGGGCGCAAATAAGCCCCAAATTGCTAAAAGAGGCCGCCACTTCCTGATGTTCAGTACCAAGTGTTGCTAACTGAATTTCCAGTGCCTTTTGAAGGAATTCGTCAGCTTGGTCGTAATCCCCTTTGCTGTAATAAACAAGTCCCAAGTTGCCAAATGATTTCGCCACAGCTGGATGCCCTAGGCCAAAAGCCTTAAGCCGGATTTTCAATGCCATTTGATAGAATTCAATGGCGCGGTCGTAGTCGCCTTTAGACTCACACACAAGTCCTATATTTTCAAAAGTTCTAGCTATTCTGGGATGTTCCGTGCCCAATTGTTTTATCTTGATTTTCAATGTCTTTTGAAAGAGTTCGCCAGCGCGATCGTAATCGCCTTTTTCAAGGTAAACGAGCCCCAAATTTTCAAAGGAAACTGCCACATCAATATGCTCCCCCCCGAGTGCTTTCGACAGGATTTTCAAGGCCTTTTGATAGAATTCAATGGCGCGGTCGTAGTCGCCATTTCGTCTGTAAACATTTCCTAAGTTACCAAAAGATTTCGCAACTTCGATGTGTTCCGAGCCAAGGATTTTTAGCCGAATATCCAATGCCTTTTGATAAAGCTGGATAGCGCGGTCGTAGTCGCCTTTTTCATAGTAAACATTTCCTAAGTTGTTAAAGGAATTTGCCACCTCAACATGTTCTTGGTCAAATGTTTTAAGTCGGATTTCCAATGCCTTTTGATAAAAATTGGCTGCCTGGTCATAGTCACCTTTTGCATAGTAAACATTTCCAATGTTGTTAAAGGACGCTGCCACTTCAAGATGTTCCAGCCCAAGAGTTTTTAGCCTGATTTCCAACGCTCTTTCATTAAGTTCGGCTGCACGATCATAGTCGCCTTTGTAATAAAAGCACCTGCCCTTTTGGTGCAACACTTTCGCATAGGTCGTATCCTCCTTCCCCACCGCCCCCTCCAAAATCACCGCCGCCGTATCCAACTTCCCCAACGCCGCATCGTACTTCGCTGCACCAATAAGTGCCCCCGTCTCCTCCAAATACCGCTTCGCCAGCGTCGTATCTGCCAGCGTATAACTGGGTTGGGCGCAAAGCGTACCAGAGACGAAAAAGGCAAGGGCAAATAAGAAAGTATTGATTTTCATTGTCGTCATGTTTTAATGTGAAATGACCAAGGTGTTAGTTCATCTGCCTTGCCAAAAGTACCCAGCCCGCCCCAACAATTTCGGCCTCAGCCTTCAAAAACTGCTCAATTATTTTTTGCTGCAAGGCAAGGCTTTTGAGCAACGCATCAAAATTGTTTTTACTTTTCGCCGCATAGACAGAAACTTTTTTAAAAAAAATCGGACCCGCGTGGTACCTTTTGCCTGCTGCCTGAACTAAGGTAATGAAACAAGCGACAAAATGGACTGATGACAACCTGAAATCTGCTATCCTGGGCAACCCTGTTCAGCGAGAAGCGGCTTTTTCGTATTTGTACTTGCAGTCCGGTTGGCGGGAGTGGGTCATCAGGCACGTGGGAAAAAATGGCGGCGATACAAACAAGGGAAAAGACGTTTTCCAAGAAGGGGTCATCCTGTTTGACCGCAACCTTCGCTTGGGGGTGTTCAAGGACGGGAGCACCTTGCAAACCTATTTTTACGGCATCGCAAAATGGGTTTGGTTCAATATATTGCGAACCCGAGGGCGTATTGTGTCCATCCCAGACATTCCAGAACTGGCTGGCGTGGACATGGAAACGATGATACTGGAAGAAGAGCGGAAGCGTGCCATTTCTTGGATTATCTCGCAATTGAGCGAGACCTGCCGGAAGGTGTTGCCACTGTACATGCTTTCGCACACGAACGCAGAAATTGCCAAGGAACTTGACCTAAGCAGTCCTGAAATGGCCAAAAAATACATCCATCGCTGTCGGGAGCAATTCAGAAAATTCGTGATGCAGCGGGAATGGCTGCGAAAACTGTTAAACATCAATAATCCGGGCCATGAAGAGTAATCAGTCTTTAGAAGACAAAATCGAACAATACCTTTTGGGGCGACTTCCCCGCGACGAACACCTCGAAATGGAGCAGGCCATTCGCGAACAGCCCGATTTAGCGCAAGAGATTGAGTTGCGCCGCCTGGAATTCGATACCGCCGAGGAATTGATTGCCGGGGATATCCGCGCCCAGTTCCAGCGGCTGCACGAACAAGAGCCGGAATCCGGGAAGATGTCTCCGCGTTGGGATCGGCGCTGGTATTACTATGTTGCAGTGGCTGTCGTCGTTTTGTTGGCTTTTTTGCTTTACCGGCAGCTTTGGACAAACAACGTCCCCCCACCATTACCGCCCAATCCCTTAGTCCAAGACACCGTTCCGCAAAACCCTCTTGTACCGAAGGACGCAAAGCCTTCCACAAAGCCACATCAACCCAAATCGACGCCGACTAGTGTTCAACATATTGCCTCAGCTTATTACAAGAGCAGCCAGAACTGGAAAGAAACGAGCGCTATCCGTGGCGACGGGGCGACTGGCTTGCCAGATGCGGTGGACCGTGCTATAGCATTCTGGCAGAATGGCGAATATCGAAAAACGCTCCAGCACTTGGAGAATGTTCAGATCGGGCACCCCAGGTTCTACACGGCTCAGCTGCTCCGGACTCACGCATATTTCAATTTGCGCAATTACAATGAGGCGGCGGCAGCGGCACGCTCCGTAATGGCTTGGCAGGGGAACGCGGAATATTCGGAAGAGGCCGAGTGGTTGCTTGTTTTGACCTTCGTGGCGGATGGCAAGAACGATACGGACGAATTCAAAGTCGCCTCGGACAATATTTTGAGGGATAAAGCGCACCCGTATCATGACAACATGCTGGCGTTGTGGGGCAATTTGCCCGAAAACAAAAACGCAGCTATCGCGCTGGCAGATCCGACGAATTTTGTCACATCCCCCTCGATGGAAGCCTTTGTCGTTGCGAGCAGCCGGAGCCAGGGCTTGACCGTAAAAATCAGCAGTCCGCCCAACGACACCCGCTTTGCTCCGGATAAAAACGGGGAAGTGCTCATCCGCTTTGCCGGAACGGTGGAAAGTGCGCCTGGGGTGACGCTCACGCTCATGATTTTCGATAATAAGAACGCTAACAAACCGCTCGTTTCCGTGCCGCTGGAACTGAAAAAAGGCAACGTAGCCGATACGCTGAGCTTCGATTTTCAGCAACGGTTGAAGGTGGCGCAGGGGCTTTATTACTTTACTGTCGAAAGGCAAGGGATGCCGCTGGCTTACACCGGGAAGTTTACGATCAAAAACTGAACGATATGAAACCTTTACTTCTTTTCGCACTGATTTTCTTTCCTGCGCTTGGCTTTGGCCAGGTATTCAGGTTAGTGGGAGTGGATTACATCAATCCCCTCCTCCCCGCTTCTCTTCCTCCTTATCGGAGGACTTGTGCCTAAATATCCTTCGGATAAAGCCCTCTTTCTTTTCGCCTTCGGGACTATTATTTTCTTCTTCAGGAACGCCTTCTTTCTCAATTGGAGCCTCGCCGCCCGGCGGCGGGGTGGCTTTGGCACGATTGGAATAAACCCGAATTAAAGAATCACGCAATAAGGAATCCTGCCCAGCTTCCTGCAGAATCATATTAAAAGTATCTGGTGATATACTGATCCAATTCTGGCACCCTAGCATGTTAAGTACTTCTGGGCGGGGGGTCGGGAATTTTTCCCAGAGGAGTTTCGTCAGTTTTTTGTCATTCGAGATGCGATTCCAAAAGCCGCCAACGATGGGCAGCGCCATGGCAGAACCTTGCCCCTGTGACATGTTTCGGAAGCGTACGGCAGGGCTTTCGCCTCCCACCCATGCTCCAGTGACGAGTTGAGGGTTGTAGCAAATAAACCAACCATCGGAATGGTTTTGGGTCGTGCCGGTTTTTCCCGCAAAATCACCGCGCACATAAGAGCGTAGACGCGCCCCCGTACCATAATCCACCACATTTTGGAGCATTTTGGTCATGGTGGCAGCTTGATTGACCGTCATGGCCCGCTCATGTGCGCCAAGATTGGGGTCTTTTTTCAATTCTGTTTTATAGTCATAAATGACCTTTCCACGCCGGTCGGTGACACGGATCACCGTGACGGGTTCGGTGCGAACGCCTTCATTTGCCATAGTGCCATACACTTTCATCATATCATAAAGGGAAATATCGGCGGCGCCCAAGCTGATACCGTACTCACGAGGCAGGGTGGCAGTAACACCCATTTTTCGCGCCAGGTCAATCGTTTTTTGAATGCCTACCTTTTCGATGAGTTGTGCTGTAACAACGTTGACGGAACGGGTGAGGGCGCCCATCATGGTGTACCAACCACCGTATTTCTCATCTGCGTTATGCGGCTCCCAATCTACGATCATTTTGATTTGGTTGGCGAAATAGGTGCAGGGTTTTATACTGTCTTGCAGTGCAGCGGCATATACAATAGGTTTGAACGTGGATCCAACCTGCCGCTTGGTGAGCGTATGGTCCACTTTAAAGTCTTTAAAACGAATGCCTCCCACCCAAGCGCGCACGTAGCCATTGCGATGGTCCATGGCCATAAACCCACAATTGAGCATGCAGAAATAGTAGCGCACAGAGTCGAGCGGGGTCATGATCGTATCCATTTCTGAACCACCATTCTTCCAAGTGAAAATGTTCATGCGTGTCGGGGTCTCAAAAGATTTGCGCGCATCCTCATCGCTTTTGCCCGCTTCTTTGAGGGTTTCCCAGCGATCGCTGTTTTCTATCTGTTTATCTATCCATTTGTCGTCGCCCCAAGGTTTTTCTCCCTTGTAGTTTTTCCAGTGAGCGTCGAATTGTTTTTGAAGCCCTTGCATGTGTTTTTGCACTGATTCCTCCGCAAACTGTTGCAGTTTAGAATCGAGCGTGGTATAAATCTTAAGGCCGTCTGTATAAAGATTGTAAGGCTTTCCGTCTTCGTTTTTTAGGTCTTTGAGGATTTTGGGCATCAAATTGGTTCGGAGATGTTCGCGAAAATAGGTGCCGGTGCCTTCATTGTTGCTGTCCACGTTGTAACGCTTTGCGCCTACGGGTTTTTTGCTTAATTCGTCGTATTCTTTCTGCGTAAGGTTGCCGTTTTTTACCATCTGCCGTAACACTACATTGCGGCGATTTTTAGCGTTTTCGGGATTTCGAAGCGGATTGTACAGCGTAGTGCCTTTGAGCATCCCTACCAAGGTGGAGGCTTGATCCACCGTGAGGTCATTGGGTTTTTTGCCAAAAAACTGCCTTGCGGCCACATTAATACCAAAGGCGTTTTCGCCAAAGGGCACCGTGTTTAGATACAGGCTCAGCAACTGCTGTTTGGTGTAAACCTTTTCGAGCCGAACCGAGATAAAATTCTCACGAATCTTATTGATCAACATGCTCACCCCGGGGACGTAGTAGTTCTTTCGGGGGTACAGGTTTTTCGCCAGTTGTTGACTCAGGGTCGAACCTCCCCCACTATGCTTTTTACCCGTTGCGATGCCAAACCCGACCCGCAAATAACTCATAATATCAATGCCACTATGCTCTAGAAAACGCCTGTCTTCTGTGGCAATGAGCGCATTGATTATGAATGGGGAAATATTTTCGAGCGAAATAGAGGTGCGGTTTTCGAAAAAATACTTTCCAATCAAAACACTGTCGGCGGTATAAATCTCTGTCGAATTCGCCGATTCAATTTCGAGGAGTTCATTGGTAGAAGGGAGCCGCCCAAACAAGCCTAGCCAAACGCCCAATATCAGCAGCAAAATGAAGTTGACCCCCCAGCGGGCAAAGGTGCCTAACCAACCCAAAGTAAAACCGATCTTGGGAAATCGCTCACGGAAGGCCGCCCAGCGTGACCGAAGCGGCTCGGTGAAGCGTGCCCAAGCATTGGTGACCGGCTGTAGCAACACCCACAGCGGGGCCGTAAGCCGAGCCCAGGCGGTACGAACAGGTTGCATCCTATCCAAGATCCAGGAATAGGTGTTTTGGATTATTTTTATCCAAGTTTGAAAAAATTCGAGCATGTTGTTGTCCCAAAAAGTGCGCGAAGGTAATAAAGTGCGCGAAGCGGAATGCCGATTTTTCAATCTGTAGCAGAGAAAAGCACCCTAAAACTTGTCCATGCTAAATCTTTTGAGTGCGGCATCGCTGTGCTTTGTTACGAACTGGCATGAAATTGTTCAAAAATCAAAAACTTATGGAAACTGTTTGTTTGAGACTTTTTTAGATCGGAGGCGCCCCTTCTACAATCGCAGGCCCCCTTCGTCAGCACCCGAACTGATCACAATCATCGTGATTCATGCGGAAATCCTTCGCGCTTTTGCCACTGGTCAGCATCAACAGTGATAATAATCAATGGCTTGTGCAACCCGCATCATTTTTTGCCAATATGTTGTCCAGCTACCTTTGGACGCCTCGAAAATGAGAGGGGCGGAATGCGGATTTCTCAAAAAGGACACCCATGAGCCTGCAATCATTCAAACCCATCGCTTTTGTTATTTCTTTAGTCGGCCTTGTAGGGCTGCTGTGGGTCAATATCGCGGTGCTTTTAGGGAAGCCCGCCCCCTTTGAGTTGTCTTTCCTCCGCATCTTTTTTGTTCTTTTCCCCCTCTGGGCTTTTACCATCTATTATTTGAACCAGACCAGGGTGCTGCCGAGCGATGAAGACATGGCTCAGATGAATAGCCTCCAGAAGATCCGCTACCTACTTGGGAATCCACCGGATTGGGCGATGGTCTTGCTGGCCGGATTATACGGATACGCCTTGTACTGCCTTTTTCTATTCATGGCAGGAGGGAGCATGGATCCGGAATACGTCAACGGCCAATACCAGGTATTCAACCACGGAAAGGTTACCGTGTACACAGAATCGGAATATTTGATCCAGCACCGTTTGCACCTGCGCTCTGTAACCGGTTTTTTCCTGGCTTTCTTTTCGGTTTCGACGGTGGTGCTGGCGCCTTGGCGGCGAACGACAGTTTAATTTTCGGAAGTGGCCTGCCAGGTAGGAGCGGTGCTAGGAGCTTGAAGCAGGCAAGCTGCAAGTAAAAAAGCGCTAAGTAGGTGGGCACAATTAGTTTATATTAAACACATAAGGCACATCATTCAGGGCCCTGCTTATTGCAATCTCTTCAGTTGGGAGACGCCCGACACGGCCAATACCCCTGCCACGCTGACGGGATACCGGATCTACAAGGACAGTGTGTTTTTCCTTCCCACCGCTAATACCATGGCTGATACCGCCGGAGGGTATATGGCCAGTTTTTATGTCACGGCCATCTATGAAAATCCTGCCGGGGAATCGGAGGCTTCTAATGTGGTGGTGATTGGTGATTTGCCTATGGGGGCGGAGGAAGCGGAGGGAGAGCATAAAATCTGGATTGGCTTTGACCTTTCCAATCAGGTGCTGATGATCCGGGGTGCTGCGTATGCGCGCAGCCTGCGGGTGTTTGATATGCAGGGGAGGCTGGTGGGGTTGGGTGCGGGGGTGTATGGGGTGGTGGTGTGGGATAGGTATGGCGGGATTCGTAGTAAGATGATTGAGGCGGGGCTCTAGAAAGCTACGAATGGTCATACTTTTGCCCCTCTTTCCATACCATGACTTTCACGACCGAACACATTCCCTCCCTCGCTCTCAACCACTTCAATCTCTCCGCCAACGCTACCCCCCTCGCCGGCGAAATAGACCTGAATTTCCTGCTCGAAACCCCCGCTGGCGAAAAGTTCAACCTGAAAATCGCGCACCCCGACACCCGGCGGGAATATCTCGAGTTCCAAAACGCCCTGATGCAGCGGCTCGGCGATGCCGGGCTGGGACTGGAAATTCCATATCCCGTGTGCTCGGTAGAAGGCGCGGAAATCACCGTTATCACTGCTCCGGATGGAAGCCAGCGTTTTATGCGCCTGCTCACTTGGGTCGAAGGGCGTTGTTTCGCCGACGTGAACCCCCACACGCTCGATCTGCTGGAAAAAGTAGGCGAAATGTGCGGCAAACTCAGTCGCGCGCTCGAAGGTTTTGATCATCCGGCTGCGCATCGTTTTATAAAATGGGATGCCTCGCAGGCCGTCTGGACGGCTGAGCATTTGCACCAAATTGAAGGGGCGGACAAACAGGTGCTGGCGCAGTATTTTTATAATCAGTTCGAAAAATGCGCCGCTGATTTGCTGCCCCAACTGCGCCATAGCGTCTGCTACAATGATGCCAACGACTACAACATATTGGTCAGCCACGGCCGAGAAAATCCCATCGTGCCGGGCGTGATAGATTTTGGCGACGCCGTTTTTACGCATACCATAAACGACCTGGCCATCGCCTGCGCTTATTGCGCAATGCACAAACCCGACCCGCTGGCGGCGATTGTTCAACTGGTGAAAGGCTACCACCAGCAGTTTCCGCTCACGGAAAAAGAAGCCGAGGCGCTGTTCCCGCTCATCGGGGCGCGGCTGTTGATCAGCGTTATCTGCTCTACCCTAAATCGGGTAGAAAACCCTGACAACGAATACCTCCAGATAAGCGATGGCCCGGCCTGGGATCTGCTGCAAAAACTGCGCGAGATCCCGCCTTTACTCGCCTATGCCACCGTGCGTGAGGCCTGCGGCTGGGAACCTTTTCCCAAACACAAGGACTTTTTGCACTGGGTAAAAACGGCCCGAAAAACCATAAAACCCATCGTTTCAGCGGATTTAGAAAGAAAAAATGCCGTCTGGCTCGACCTCAGCGTAGGCAGTGCCGACCTAGGCAATTACGGCGACATTGAGGACGCAGATAAACTGCACCGCAACATCCTCGCGGTACATGAAGGCTCGCCCGGCATCGGCCGCTACGATGAGGTCCGCCCGTTTTACACCACCGACGCCTACGCGGTACAGGGCAACCAGGGCCCTGAATGGCGCAGCATCCACATCGGGCTCGACATTTTTTTGCCGCCGGGAACGCCGGTTTTTGCACCGCTTGACGGCAAAGTGCACAGTTTTCAGGACAATGCCCACGACCGGGATTATGGCCCCACCATCATCCTGAAGCACCAGGTATCTGATTCGCTGACGTTTTTTACGCTGTACGGACATTTGAACCGGCCTTCGCTGGAGGGTTTGAATGTGGGACAAACCATTCAGGCCGGCACGGCATTTTGCCAGATCGGCCCCATGCCTGAAAATGGCAACTGGTCGCCGCACCTGCATTTTCAGGTGATTCTGGATATGTTGGACAAGCAAGGCGACTTCCCCGGCGTAACCTTTCCCGATAAACGGGCAGTCTGGAAAAGCCTTTGTCCAGACCCATGGATTTTGCTCACGGGCGAGCCTTCGCCACCGCCACCGGCCCGCTGGACTGCCCCCGAAATCCTGCAATTCCGCCAACAGCATTTGGGCAAAAACCTGAGCGTGTCCTACAAAAAGCCACTCAACATGCAGCGTGGCTGGCGGCAATATCTTTTCGACGATACCGGACGGCGTTATCTCGATACGGTGAACAACGTGGCACATGTCGGGCACGAACATCCCCGCGTGGTGCGGGCAGGGCAGCGGCAAATGGCGGTATTGAACACCAACACCCGTTACTTACATGAAAGCATCGTCCGGTTTTCAGAAGCTTTGCTGGCGACTTTCCCGCCAGCTGTACCGGCGGCTCTAGCCGCAGGAAAGAACAGAGCCTTGCTGGCAACTTTTCCACCAGCTGTACCGGCGGCTTTAGCCGCAGGAAAGAACAGGGCCTTGCTGACAACGTTACCGCCGGCACTAAACGTCGCCTTTTTCGTCAACAGCGGCAGCGAAGCCAACGAACTGGCCATGCGGTTGGCTAAGAATTTCACCCAACAAAAAGATATGCTGGTGGTCGAGGTCGGTTACCACGGCAATACGCAGGGCTGCGTGGACATCAGTTCCTACAAATTTGAAGGACCGGGGGGCAAGGGCGCACCGCCATTTACCCACGTAACGCCCATACCCGACGCTTACCGGGGACTTTA
>JANMME010000014.1:0-4777 GCA_031373015.1 Saprospiraceae bacterium | reverse complement strand
CGCTACCCGGTTATCTGAGTTCTCCAGAAGCCTGACCACTCTATAATGTCCTGACCCGTTCTCTGGCTATTTCTATTTCAGGCCGGTTGCTGTGTGCCAGCGCCGCAATGGGGTGCTGTTTCTGGACGAATTGCCGGAGTTTAAAAGAACGGTTCTGGAAGTGATGCGTCAGCCCATGGAAGAGCGACGTGTTAACATCATTCGCGCTAAATCAACTGTGGAATACCCAGACAGTTTTATGCTGGTGGCTTCGATGAACCCCTGGGGTGCGTTGCATAGTTGTCATATCAAAAACTTCCCATCCTGATAAATCTTCTCCCCATTCGCCCATATCTCCCCGCCCTGCGTCATATCCGTAATCATATCCCAGTGCACGGCTGATTCGTTTTTGCCGCCGGTTTGCAGGTAACTCTGCCCGATGGCAATATGGATGCTGCCGCCGATTTTCTCGTCGAACAAGATGTTTTTGGTGATGCGCTGGATGTCGTAATTCGTGCCAATGGCCGCTTCGCCAAACCGGCGCGTACCTGGCAGACTAAAAATGTAGTCGAGGTATTCTTGCCCGCGCCGGGCCTCCCATTTTTCAATGAGGCCGTCCTTTACCCAAAGGGTCACGCCTTCTACTTCATTGCCCTGATAGATGCAAGGGTAGGAAAAATGCACGGTGCCGTTCACGCTGTCTTCCACCGGACTGGTGTACACCTCACCAGAAGGCATGTTCGTCTGGCCGTCAGAGTTCATCCAAATTCGGCCTTTGGTGTTGAATTGAATGTCTGTGCCATTTGCGAGGTAACGAACCGTCTCACAACGGTTCAAATGATCGACAATACGCTGCTGACTGGCACGGACGGCGAGCCAGGCCGCCTCGGGGTCCTCCGTGAAAAGTTTGCAGGCGCCAAATACAAACTGCTCATATTCGCTTAGGCTCATGCCCGCTTCTTGTGCAGCGGCATCTGTGGGGTATTGGCACAGGTTGCGGCGCAGGCGGCGGTCGGCTGTGCGCTCGAAGTAGGCTTTGTTAATGGGCGCGAGCGTTTCGGTGCGGATTTGGGTGCGTTCAGGCGTTGCACCACTGGTCTCGCGGAGGTTGTAAGGCGCCCGGATGCTGAGGTAACAGTCGAAAGTCTCCATGGCAAGGCTCTGAAGTGTGGGCCGAATGCGCAGGGCTTCGTCGGAGGCGTTTTCAAAGTAAAGCCGCTCGCGTTCACGAAAAGCGAGGTCGCACTCCACGAGGGCAGCCCCTGCGGCGAAGGCTTCGCGGTACACTTCGCGCACCAGCGGCTCAGCAAGCAAAGTGCTGGCGATGAATACTTTGTCTCCGGGGCGGACTTGCAGGCAGTAGTGCGTGAGCAGGCGGGCGTATCGGGTATGAATTGTGTCCATTTTCCAATTTTTATTTCGAGAAAGGATTGTTTTTTTAAGCCTCGCCAAATTATTAGCGGAGGCTTTACTTTTTATTTAAAAAAAACAGATAAAAATTTGCAGGTATTATGATGCTGGTTTTTATATCTTTGGCGGCTTTTTCGGAAGGGGGGCATTGGCTCAAAAATTTACGCCCCTCCAACGATCCATTTTTTCAGGGCCAAAAGTCGGGTTCGCCCGATTAAAATACGATATTATTCAACGCATTAGCATTAAGAAGATGTCTGCAATTGCAACCGGTCACGACGCACTAATCGAGAGCCTTCAAAAATATTTTGGCTTTGATGCCTTCAAAGCAGATCAGGCAGCCATTATCCAAAGCCTACTCGACGGGAAAGACACTTTTGTCATCATGCCCACGGGTGGTGGCAAAAGCCTCTGTTACCAACTTCCAGCCCTTATGTTGCCGGGAACGGCCATCGTTATCAGCCCACTCATCGCCCTGATGAAAAATCAGGTGGACAGCATACGGGGCTATTCCGACGAAGACGAGGTGGCGCACTTTCTCAACTCCTCGCTCACCAAAGTGCAAATGAAAAAGGTGAAGCAGGATATTACCGATGGACGGACAAAGATCCTGTACGTCGCGCCGGAAACCCTTACAAAAGAGGAGAATATTGAGTTTTTCCAAAACTCCGATATTTCTTTTGTGGCCGTAGACGAAGCGCACTGTATCTCCGAATGGGGCCACGACTTCCGCCCCGAATACCGCCGTATCCGCGTGATGCTCGATGCTGTGGCACGAGATGTGCCCATTATGGCGCTCACAGCGACTGCTACACCTAAAGTGCAAGTGGATATCCTGAAGAACCTGGAGATGACGGAGGACAGCACCTTCGTGTCGTCGTTTAACCGCGACAACCTCTTTTATGAAATTCGCCCGAAAATCAAAAAGGAGACGACCATCAAACAGATTATCCAGGTCATCAAGGAGGAGTTCTACGGTGAATCGGGCATTATTTATGTCCAAAACCGCAAAACCGCCGAGGACATCGCCGAAATGCTGATGGTGAACGACATCAAGGCCGCTCCCTATCATGCCGGTCTCGACCCTAAACTCCGGGCCAAGACGCAGGATCAGTTCCTGATGGAAGACATTGACGTGATCTGCGCCACCATCGCCTTCGGTATGGGCATTGACAAACCCGATGTGCGTTTCGTGATGCACTACGATATGCCGAAGTCCATCGAAAACTATTATCAGGAAACCGGGCGCGCCGGTCGTGACGGCCTGGGTGGAAAATGCATTGCGTTCTACAACTACAAGGACATCCTGCGCCTCGAAAAATTCCTGCGCGACAAGCCCGTGGCAGAACGGGAAATGGGCGCTCAGTTGATGCAGGAAGTGGTGGCTTACGCTGAAACAGCCGCCTGCCGCCGCCGATTCCTGTTGCACTATTTTGGCGAAGAGTTCGAAGAAGAGAACTGCCATAAAATGTGCGACAACTGCAAGAACCCCAAGGAAAAAATGGAGGTGAAAGACGAAGTGGTCGCTGTGGTGCAGTCCATTCTCGACCTCAACGAGAACTATTTGATGAAAACCATCATGGACTTTGTGATGGGGCGCGAGACGAAGGAGATGAAGGATTTCCGGTTCGTAGACATGGAAAACTTTGGTGTGGGCGACAACAAGGACGAAAACTTCTGGAGTTCGATCTTCCGCCATGCCATGATCAACAACCTGATTTACAAGGAAGTAGAGCAATTTGGTATCCTCAAAGTTTCTCAGGCCGGCCGCGATTACCTGAAAGACCCACAGCCCCTCCAGATCACGATCAACCACGATTACGAAGACGGCGAGTACGATATTGACGACGAAAAAGGCGGCACGGCGGTACTGGACGAGCCTTTGATGAACCTCCTTAAAGACCTGCGCCGCCAAATCGCCAAAAAGCACAACCTGCCGCCCTACGTCATTTTCCAGGATCCTTCTTTGGAAGAAATGGCCACGAATTACCCGATTTCTATGGACGACATGTCCAAGATCGTGGGCGTGTCGCAAGGCAAGGCGCAGAAATACGCAGAACCCTTCGTAGCAGCCATCAAAAAATACTGTGAGGAAAACGAGATCGAGCGCCCGATGGACATCACCATCAAAACGGTGGCGAACAAATCGAAATCAAAGGTCAGTTACATCATGGCCATAGACCGCAAGATCGGCCTCGACGAGATCGCCAAGGTCAACGACATGAGCATGCCCGAACTCTTGGAAGAACTCGACGGCATCGTGCAGTCGGGCACCAAACTTCGACTCGACTATTACCTCAACAAGGCGGTAGACGAATATGTGCGCGATACGGTGATCGAATATTTCAAAGAAGCCGATTCGGACTCTATTGATGATGCCTTCGTCGCGCTGAAAGACGACGAGATTACCTGGGAGGAGATTCAGTTGATGCGGCTCAAGTTTTTGAGTGATTACGCGAACTAATTTAAACACATAAGGCACATAAGGACACATAAGTCCGATATTCAACTAAATAAACACATAAGGCACATAAGGACACATAAGTCCCATATTCAACCTTATGTGCCCTTATGTGCCTCATGTGTTTAATAATACATATAAAAAATGCAGCCAAAAGAATTTCTAAAAAAACTCGGGCTCCGCACCCGAAATACCGGCACCTCTACCGGCCAGAATATCATCTCCGGCAGCCGCCGATACATTGAATCAATCTCTCCGGTGGACGGCCAATCCATTGGTTTTGTGGGCATTACCACCCGCGAACAATACGATCAGGTGGTGCAGTCCGCCGAACAAGCCTTCAAAATCTGGCGCGACATGCCTGCCCCCAAGCGCGGTGAAATAGTCCGCCAATTCGCCGACGTTTTACGCCAATACAAAGAACCACTCGGCAGCCTCGTCTCCTACGAGATGGGCAAAAGCCTGCAAGAAGGCTACGGCGAAGTGCAGGAAATGATTGACATCTGCGACTTCGCAGTTGGTCTTTCCCGCCAACTCTACGGCCTCACCATGCATAGCGAGCGCCCTGGCCACCGCATGTACGAGCAATGGCACCCGCTTGGAATTGTTGGTATAATATCCGCTTTTAATTTTCCTGTAGCCGTGTGGAGTTGGAATGTTGCTCTGGCTCTTGTTTGCGGCGATGTTTGCGTGTGGAAACCCTCTGAGAAAACACCGCTTTGCGCTGTTGCCTGTCAGAAAATTATGGCCGAAGTTTTTGCTGCCAATGATGTTCCCGAAGGTGTTTGCAGCCTCGTAGTGGGCGAAAGAGAAATGGGTGAACGCATGGCGAATGACACCCGTATTCCCCTTTTATCGGCAACCGGTTCTACCCGCATGGGCAAAGCAGTTGGTGCAGCCGTTGGCGCAAGGTTGGGACGATCACTT
>JANMME010001126.1:0-1934 GCA_031373015.1 Saprospiraceae bacterium | reverse complement strand
CGGCAACCCGCTGTCGAGGTGTTGAAAAAGCACGGCTGGCAACCACTCCGTTTTCAGGCAAAAGAAGCGCTCGCGCTGCTCAATGGCACACAATTTTCAGCGGCTTATGCCACTTGGTGTTTGCTGGAATCGAGGCGTTTGGCTGATTTGGCAGACCTGAATGCCGCCATTGGATTCGATGCGTTCAATTGCAGGCTCTCACCTTTGGATGCGCACATTCATCGGATACGCCCACATGAGGGACAAATATCCACCGCGAAAAAACTCCTTAATCTCTTGGAAAACAGCGAGATAGCCCAATCTGAAAAGACAGCCGTGCAAGACCCCTACGCTTTTCGATGTGTGCCCCAGGTACATGGAGCAAGCCGTGACGCTATCGCCCATGTCGAAAAAATGTTGGTTACGGAGTTGAATTCTGTGACCGACAACCCCAACCTTTTCCCCGACGATGATTTGATTGTCTCTGGTGGGAATTTTCATGCGCAACCGCTTGCCCTTCCCCTGGATTATCTTGCCATCGCGCTCGCTGAATTGGGCAGCATCTCCGAACGCCGCGTATACCAGCTCATTGGCGGGCAACGGGGGCTTCCGCCATTTCTGACCGATGATCCCGGCCTGCATTCCGGGATGATGATTGCGCAGTACACCGCTGCAGCTATAGTAAGTCAAAACAAAACACTCTGTGCTCCAGCTTCAACAGACAGCATTGTGAGTTGCAACGGCCAAGAAGATCACGTCAGCATGGCAGCAAATGCCGCTACCAAAGCTCGCAGGGTTGTGCTGAACCTGGAACGTTTACTGGCTATAGAGTTTATGACCGGGATGCAAGCGCTGGACTATCGCCGACCCTTGAAATCGTCGCCGCAGATCGAAAAAATGAGGGAAGAATACCGGCGCGTGGTGCCTCGTCTGGAGGAGGATCGGGTTTTGAGTGTGGATTTGGAGCGGACGGTAGGGTTTTTGAAGACAAACGCGGGACAGATGGAACACGGCTGAAACGGATTAAACCGGATTTTAGGATTAAAATGTGTACCGCTCAAAAATTTGACCGCCACATTCATGCGTTATATGCCGGACGCGGCACTAGTTCCAACGATTCCGGTTTCTTCAGCACACGCCGGACGTAGTTGAACAGCCGCCCGATCTGCGCGGCATCTACGACGCGGTGGTCCAATGCCGCGCTGAAGGTAATCATTCGGCGCGGCACGATCTGTCCGTCCAATACAACGGGTTTGAGGCTGACGCCACCTTGGTTGACCACCATGGATACATTGGAAAACGGGGCGAGGGCGGGGTAGCCGACATCCAGCCCAATGCTGCCAAGGTTGGAGAGCACAAAAGAGCCAAAACTATCGGGCGAGACGCCCAAAAAAGGCAACGAAACACCCAAGTCTATGCTCAGCCATTTAACCAGGTCTGCTACCCATTGGCGTATAGGCCAAGGAATCCGAACCAGCAGGTTTTTTGCCCGCTCAAAGTGGGCGTCCTGTCCTTTTCGGACGTGCTGGATGCCGTTTTGCAACTGAGTGCTCAATTCCTGTAGAGTCAGATTTTCAGCCCCGACAATTTTGACCGAGCTCAATTGCCCACCTTTGATCAGCACGGTCAGTGAGACGTCAACACTTTTACGCTGTATGACCTGGCCTCGGCGAACATAACAATTTATTTCTGGCGCCTCTTCCTTTAAACCCCGGGCGAATGCCAACAAGAAAATATGCGTCAGGGTGATTTTCAGCCCATTTTTCCGCTGCTCGGTGACAAAAGCCTCCACATCCGTCACATCGAACTCAACAGACCCAAAAATCTTGGAATCCCGGGGTTTGCGGTAAACGACGGCAGTTAGTTTGCGCCAATCATTGCTTGATGAACTTTCCATATAAAACTACTTATTGCATGTACCTATCAATACCGCAACAGGTCGTGCAGCATCACTC
>JANMME010001109.1:0-16703 GCA_031373015.1 Saprospiraceae bacterium | reverse complement strand
CACCTGTTCCTCCGAGCAGCACTTGGCGAAACCACCGAACGCCCGCCTGTGTGGCTCATGCGCCAGGCCGGGCGCATCTTGCCGCAATACCGCGCACTTCGCCAACGGTTCCCTGATTTCAAGGCTTTCGTAAAAACGCCTGAAGCCGCCGCCGAAGCCACGCTGCAGCCTGTGGACGAATTGGGCGTGGATGCCGCCATCGTTTTTTCCGACATCCTGGTGGTGCCGGAAGCCATGGGCCTTAACTACGAAATGATTGAAGCCAAAGGCCCGCGTTTTCCAAAAACCATTGAAAATCAGCAAGATGTGGCCGTGCTTCGCTCTGGCGCCGAAGCCGCAGCGTCCCTGGAGTACGTATACGAGGCCTTGCGAATCAGCAAGCGCGAATTGGCCGACCGTGTGCCGCTCATCGGTTTTGCAGGCGCTCCGTGGACGATCCTGGCCTATATGGTAGAAGGCAGTGGCAGCAAAACTTTTTCAAAAGCCCGGCGCTTGCTCTACACGGAACCTGTGCTTGCCCACACCTTGCTACAAAAAATCACAGATACAACCATTGCGTACTTGCGCCAACAAGTTGAGGCGGGCGCTGATCTCCTGCAATTGTTCGACTCTTGGGCTGGCGAATTGCCTCCAGCGCACTATCGCGCTTTTGCAGTGCCTTACCTGCGCCAAATTTGCGAGGCGCTGCCAGAAGTTCCAAAGACAGTTTTTGCCAAGGGTGCCTGGTTTGCGCTGGAAGATTTGGCGGAATTGCCTTGCCAGGTGATCGGTTTGGATTGGAATATTGACCCGGCATTTGCGAAACTAAAAACGGATAGCGGAAAAGTTTTACAAGGAAACCTGGACCCCTGCTCACTTTACGCCAACACCCAAACCATTGAAAAAGAAACCGTTGCGATGCTTCGTGCATTCGGCGGTCATCATATCGCCAATCTTGGCCACGGGGTTTACCCGGATACGCCGCTGGATGGGGTACGGGCTTTTGTCGGGGCGGTGAAAAACTTTCGGTACTGAGCCCCTGAACTGAAACAAAGTTTTTTTGGGAATAAGGCTTTGTGTTCCTTTGTGGAAGATACAGATGAACGCACTTCCAAAAATCGTGATCGTGGGTGCAGGCCGCATTGCCTGGCACCTGAGCAAACGCTTGAAAAGCAAGGGCTTGCCCGTCGCGCAGATCATCAGCCGCACCGCAGAAAATGCCGAGGCCCTGGCCGAAAGCATCCACGCAGTCTGGTCTGATCTGCCCGCTGATCTGCTGCCCGATGCAGACTGGATCATCATTGCGGTACGTGACGACGCAATAGAAGAAGTGGCCGAAGCCTTCGCGCCGTATGTTCAGGATGCATTGGTGACACACACTTCAGGTGGCACGGCTGGAGCGGCACTTTCGCCTCATTTTGAACGATACGGCGTTTTTTACCCGCTGCAGTCCTTCTCTCTGGAACATACGCCTGTTTGGTCAAAAATCCCTTTTTGCGTGGACGCCCAATCCACAGAAGATCTGTTGTTCCTGAAAAAAATCGCCAAAACCATCGGGAATCTGGTCTATCGTGTCAACGACGAACAACGCGCCCTGCTCCATGTTGCGGCGGTATTTGCCAACAACTTTGCCAACCGCTGCTTTGCGATTGCCGAGAAAATCTTAGATGAGCGTGATTTGCCTTTTGAACTGCTCCATCCACTCATGGAGGAAACGCTCGCCAAAGCCCTGCAAGACTCACCGGCCCGGATGCAAACTGGCCCTGCCATGCGCGGCGATGTGGACACCGTGCGCCGACACCTTGGCTTACTAGCCGAAAATCCAGAATGGCAAGAAATTTATAGGGAGTTATCGGAGAATATTAACCCCAACCTAAAAACTTAGGCCTTACCCATTTCCTACCAATCCTTTTTTGTTGATTTAGGCTTGGTTTGTTGTTGCGCTGCACGGTATTTCTGTGCGTTTTTCCGGTCGTCAGGTCCTACGGCTGTCTCCAGAAGTCGCTTTGCATCCTCCTTTTTTATTTGCTGCTCTTCCATTTTCTTTTGTTGCTCGCCCTGGGGTTTCTGAGCTTTTCCCTGCTGATTCTCCTGGGGTTGGCTGGGTTGATTTTGCTGTTTATCTTGTTGGTTTTGAGGGTTTTGTTGGGGTTGCTGATTTTGATCTTGATTCTGTTGCTGCTGTTGTTGTTTTTGTTGCTCCTGCTCTTTTTTCTTCTCTTCCTCAAGTCGTTTCTTTGCCATTTGGAGGTTTTGTTTGGTGCCCGGGTCAGCTGGACGAAGGCGCAGGCTTTCCTCATAAGCTTGTACGGCTTCTTTGTATTTCCGTTGTTTCAAACAGGCATCGCCCAGGTTGTGCAGTGCATCTGCTCGAAGCGCCGAGGTCTTGAGATTTTGCGCCGCTTGTTGAAACCGCTGTTGGGCATCCTCAAAATTTCCTTGTTGGTAGAGTGTATTGCCTAAATTGTACACTGCTTGAGCATTGCCTGTTTCGTGGTCGGCAGCAGTGCGGTAGTGTTTTTCAGCGGCCTTGTATTGCACCTTATCATAAGCGCGGTCGCCCTTTAACAAAGCCGTGTGCGTGGATTGCGAGAAAGCATCGGCCACACACAGAATGAAAAACAACGAAAGTGTAAATTTCAAAAAATTCATTTTTTCGTAACAGGTGCTTTCTGAAAATAAATAGCCATCTCTACGCCAAGAAAAAGCAGGGCTGGCAACAAAAACCACTGATAGCACGACTCCATTTCATCCAAGGAACGCACTTCCATAGCCCTTTTTTCGAGTCCGCCCACTTCGCGTTCGATGGCTGCCACTGCCCGATCGCTTTGGCTGACATTGAGGGCTTGGCCGCCTCCGGCAAGCGCGATTTTGCGGAGTAAATCTTCATTGAGCCGCGTACGAACCACATCGCCCTTTTCATCGCGTTTGTACTGACTGCCCTCCCAGTCACTGGTGGGGATGGGGCCGCCATCTGCGGTCCCAGCGCCTACCGCAAGAATTATCGTACCATTATCGTAAGATTTTTTTGCTGCGTCCAGTGCCGCTTCATCATGGTTCTCTCCGTCGGTAATCAGCACTACGGCACGCCCTCCACCGGGCTCGGCCTCAAAGGATTTTTCGGCCAGCTCAAGTGCCGAAGCAATGGCCGTGCCTTGCTCGGTAAGCAGATCAGGGTTAGCGCTTTGGATGCTTTGCAACACAAAGGGATAATCTGTTGAAAGCGGCACAGCGAGGAATGCATTCCCTGCAAAAAAAACGAGGCCAATGCGTTCACCTTCAAGGGCCTGCACGAGTTTTTGGGCAAATATTTTGGTAAGTTCGAGGCGATTGGGCGCCACATCGCGGCAGAGCATACTTTGTGAAATGTCGAGCGCAAGGAACACATCGGCAGATTTTTGGGTAGTGGTCTGTTTTTTAGCCCCCTGTTGCGGATTGGCCCATGACAACGCCAAAAAAGTGAACGCAAGTGCGAGCAATGCCCCTTTTGCCCAAAATTTGTTTTCCGAAAAAACAGGCATCAGGCGCGAAGTGTCGCCCAAACGGGCAAGCGCCTTGTGCCGCCAAAGCCGATAGCCGAACAATAGCAACAGCAAAATCGGCACGGACGCGAGCAGCCATAAATATTCAGGGTGCTGGAATTGGAACATGGGTCAAAGATAACTAAGCCCAAAAAATTATGGCGTAAAACCCTGGTTATACCTCGCATCGCCAAGTTTTCAGCATGAGCGCGCGTAACGTTTACTAAACTTTAAAAGTTTAGTAAACGTAGTTCCCTTTATCTGCCATGCTGAAAACTTGGCGGCGCGAGGTATATAACCTATTTTTGCAAGAAAATAAAACAAATGGGTGCAACAGCCAAATCGCCCAGCGTATTCCCCGGAGTCGCTTTCAAATTGCTCAACGGTGGCATGACCGACGAGCAATTTTATCAATTTTGTTTGCTCAATGCTGAATTACGCATTGAGCGTGCTAACCAGTATATCATCATTATGCCCCCCACCAACTCAGAAACTGGCAATAAGAACTTCAAATTGAACGGGGAACTTTATGCTTGGAACAAACAGCATAAACTTGGAGCAGGCTTTGACTCTTCAACAGGGTTCAAACTCCCCAATGGTTCAGATCGCTCTCCCGATGCCGCTTGGATTCGGCAAGATCGTTGGGATGCACTACCAGAAGCATTGCGCCAACGCTTTGCACCCATTGCCCCAGATTTTGTGGCTGAAATCCGATCTGGAGATCAGGACATGGCTACTTTAAAAGACAAAATGGAGGAATACATTGAAAACGGTTGCCGCTTAGGCTGGCTCATTGACCCAAAAAATCGAAAGACAATGGTCTATTTGGAAAACGGTGACATTCAGACCATTCCTTTTGACGAAATCCTCAGTGGTGGCGATGTTTTGGAAGGCTTTGAATTGAAAATGGCAGATATTTTCTAATCATTTATCCATAGGTCACTGGAAAGTGCATTTGCTTCCAACCCCTCATTCATAATACGCTCTTGCTGATTGATGCCTTCCTGATGAATGGCTTCCAAAAATAGGTTGATAAATTCACGGCTCAGGTCGCCCTTTTCTGCGCGGAGACGGCATGCTTCTGCCAGCGCCCGCCAGCGTTCCGGTTGAAAAATGGCCACGTTTTTGTCTTTCTTCACATAACCGATCTCGCGCACGAGGTGCATGCGCTGTGAGATGAGGTAGATGATCTCCTCGTCGAACTCATTTATCTGCTGGCGGAAGTTTTCTATTTGTTCCTGAAAACCAGGGTCTTCCGAAGTGGAATGTCGCTGTACGAGTGAGCCGATCATCTCACCAAAACGCGTTGGCGTGATTTGTTGGGAAGCGTCGCTCCAAGCCTGGTCGGGGTCGGGGTGTACTTCTACCATTAAGCCATCGTAATTGAGGTCGTAGGCTTTTTGAGCCGTTTCGGCCAAAATGTCGCGCCGACCGCAAATGTGGGAAATGTCACAAATCACTTCCAAGCCCGGGAATTCTTGCATCAGGTCTATCGCCATTTGCCAGCGGGGCACGTTGCGGTATTTTGAGTCGCCATAGGTCGAAAAGCCGCGATGGATGGCTGCAATGCGTCGAAGCCCGGCTTTGTGCAAGCGTTCGATGGCGCCGACCCAGAGTTTGTAGTCCGGGTTCACCGGGTTTTTCACAATGACCGGGATATCGGTGCCTGCCATAGCGTCGGCGATCTCCTGTACCGAAAAAGGGTTTACCGTGGTGCGCGCGCCAATCCAAAAAACATCTATCCCGTATTTCAGGCATTCGTAAACGTGCTGTCCGGTAGCAACCTCGGTGGTCACTTTCATCCCGGTTTCTTCTTTCACACGGCGCAACCAGGGCAATCCTGCTACGCCTACACCTTCGAATGCCCCTGGCCTGGTGCGAGGCTTCCAGATACCGGCGCGAAAGAGGTCAACCTGCAAACCTCCGAGGTCTTGAAGACCTCGGAGGTTTCGTGCCGTGGCGAGCACCTGCTCTTCTGTTTCGGCCGAACAAGGCCCGGCGATCAGGATGGGGCGTTTTTGTTTGTTGAATATGGGTGTGAAATTCATAATCGTAGAGCGAAATTTATTTCGTTGTTGTGTGATTGTTGGAAGGCGAAATGAATTTCGCTCTACAAAACAAGCCTCGTGCGTCAAGGTTTTTAAAGGCGACTCGTTTTTAGTCGCGACTTGTCATGTCGCGACTTGGCTTAATTTGTGAAAATTCGTGCAATTCGTGGCCAAAATGACATTCAAAATCCATTTTTGCAATATCGTATCAGTACGGTGATGCAAAGATTCAAAAATAAATCGTGAGTAGGCAAGCAATTGCTGGAAAATATTTGAGAGCCCAGCAACGACGATTAATGACCCCTCCTTCGCCTCCACCTCCGTTAAAACTACGGCGGATGAAAAGGCTACGGCGGGTAAACAAAAATCAAACTCCCAATCCTGACCAAGGTGCTGCCTTCCTCCAGCGCAATGCGCCAATCGCCCGACATGCCCATGGAGATTTCACGAAAATGAGCGGCCTGGGGGAAAAACCTCGCCTTCAAGTGGTCAAAAATGGTTTTCAAGTGGCGAAACTCTCCACGCACTTGTTTCGTATCTTCTATAAAAGTAGCCATGCCCATTACGCCACAAATCCGAACGTTTTTCAGCGCCGAAAACGCCGGGCTGGTGAGCATTTCGATGGCTTCTGCTTCATCCAGGCCAAATTTGGTCTCTTCTTTAGCAATGTGAAACTGGAGCAGGCAATCAATGACCCGGTTGTTCTTAAGTGCCTGTTTGTCAATTTCTTGGAGCAATCGGAGGCTGTCTACGGAGTGGATGAGCGCGACAAAAGGAGCGATAGATTTTACCTTATTTGTCTGCAAATGGCCAATGAGGTGCCATTCGATGTCGGCAGGCAGCGCCGCCTGTTTTTCGAGCATCTCCTGGGGGCGGTTTTCGCCAAAGATGCGCTGGCCTTGCTCGTAGATTTCCAAGATACGGGCGACAGGATGTGTTTTGGAAACGGCCACCAAGCGGGCGTTTTTAAGCGAAAGTTCAGAGCGTATTTGGTCGAGCATAGCCGCAAAAGTAAAAACATGGCTTGGGAGCTTTAAAAAAACATCTGGTGCCGAATTAACTTGGTGAAGAAAGCAGATAAACATGGCCGTCAGCTCACACGCTATACGGTGGATGCGGCAAAAGAGGCAAATTTGCGAATTACTTCGCATACCTATTCTTTATCAGGCTACAGTTTTGCGCTACCTTGCAGCGTTTTTTCCAAATACTGGTTTTCTCTGGCTTCGCCCAGGTACTTGAATTTCATTTTTACGATTATGGCCCTCCGTTTTTTCAAACTTTTCTTGTTTATTGCCTTGCTTTTTTCGCTCCAAAAGCTTTCCGGCCAGATCATTATCTGGGAGGAGAATTTTTCCGGGGCCCCGCCAGCACCTGGTTGGGATGATTCCAACTTTATGGACTGCGACAATACCCCTCAATCGTTTAATGGTGTAGTAGCGGGCCGCTATGAGATCACCGACATGGAAGGGTCTCCTTGTTGTGCCTCAGGTGGTGGCAATGATAACCAATGGGTGACCAATGACATCACGATCTCAGGCTATTGCAACGTAACCATTACGGTTGACTATGGCTCTATTGGCGTGCTCGAATGTATAGCTGGTGGGCCTTTTTTTGGCTGTACGGGCAATGTCGCCATAGATAATGGCCACGATCAGATCGTTTTTGAGTACAGTATCAACGGTGGCGGATGGGTACAGTTTGGTTATGTTTGTGGTGGTGGTGCAGGCACAGCAACGATCAATGGATTGACTGGAAACACCATTCGCGTTCGCGTTCGTCCGGCCAATAAAGCAACCGCAGAAACCTATTGGTTTGACAATGTGAAGATTACAGGAATCCAACCTACCGTAAACCCCGTAAATGACGTAGTAGTTTGTGCCGGCATGCCCGTATCAGTCACCTTCTCAGGGACAGGTAACCCAGCACCAACTTTCAACTGGACCAACGACAATACGGCCATCGGCCTGGGTGCTTCTGGCTCAGGAAATATCAGCTTCACCCCACCCACCAATATTTCCCAACAAGAAGTGGCCACTATCACGGTGACGCCCGTGTCGCCAGGTTGCAGCGGCACCCCGGAAACGTTTACCATCACGGTGAACCCGCTTCCGCAAACGAACGATCCGGCCGATGTGGTAGCTTGTTCAGGTGACCAAGTAGACATTATTTTTACAGGCAATGACCCGAACGCTACCTACCATTGGACCATAAACGGGATCCCGCCCAACCCTTTGTTCCCAGCCAGTGGCGATGGGAATATTAGTGGTGTAGTACCATTTATCCCGTTTCCAGTGAGCGGTACCATAACGGTACACGCCGAATCAGCGGCGGGCTGCATTGGCCCTAACCAAACATTTATGGTGTCGCTGTTTCCGGCCATTTCTGCCACCTTTACCATGACCAGCTCGCCCGATATTTGCGCAGGCCAGCCGGCTACGTTTTCGGTCAATTTTAGCGGGGGGAGTGCGCCCTATACCTTTACTTATGCCATTGATGGGGTAAATCAACCCCCTTTAAGCACCAACAACGACCCTTTCACTTTTAATGTGCCCCTTTCCGCAAGTGCCACCATTTCAGCCGTCAGTTTTACAAGCGGTAGTGGTTGCGTAAAAGACGTTATGGGCTCTTTTGATGTCAACGTCATCCCCACGCCCAGTGCCACTTTGGTCGCAGGCACCAGCAATCTTTGTGCAGGAGATGACCTTGACTTGCTGGTCAATTTTAACGGAACAGACGACTACATTTTTGTTTATACCATCAATGGTGTGCCTCAACCATCCATTAACGCCACAGGGCCTAGTTATACCTTGACGGTCAGCCCTCCTGTTGGCACGACCAACTATGCCGTCACCACTGTGACCAGCAACGGATGCACGGGCACGGCAAGCGGCACCCATGTAGCCGTCGTTACGGCCCTTCCCACTGCTTTTATCAATGGCAATCCCGTGATTTGCTCCGGGCAAAATGCAGTCATACCCATTACGTTCACTGGGAGCGCACCCTGGACTTTTATTTATTCCATTGATGGTATTGACCAAGCTGAAATTACCACGAGTAGCAGCCCTTACAATATCATAGCAAATTATACCGCTACTACCACGCTTGAATTGAGCAGCGTGGCCACAGGCAATTGCCCAGGCACTTTTTCAGGTATTGCCGTGATCACTGTTCTGCCAGGAGTGACGGGAGTTCTGGCCTCTGGCACTAATGCCGTTTGTGTGGGTCAAAGCGACACCCTGGATATCAGCTTTACCGGAGGTAGCCCATACACCTTTACTTATGCTATTAATGGAGTAGATCAACCGCCCCTGGTCAGCAACAACAACACCTATCAAATAGCGGTAACACCCGCGATTCCCACTACCTACACTTTGACCAGTGTCAGCAACGGCTCTTGCCCTGGTGGCAGTGCTAGCGGCACCTACACGGTTAATGTGACCACCCCTCCAACTGCCACGATTTCCGGGACAGATACGATCTGCAGGGAGCACTCCACGGCATTGTCCATCAGTTTCACGGGCACTGCCCCCTGGACCTTCGCGTATGCTGCCAATGGCATACCGGTTGATACTATTACCACGAGTTTAAATCCTTTTACCATTACCGTAAGTCCCACGGCTACAACGACTTACACACTTACCAGTGTTAGTTCTGGGAGTTGTGGAGGTTCTGTTTCTGGTATCGCCACCGTCAAGGTTTACCCAAACCCAACCGTGGTGCTCACGGGCGGAGGGCAGATTTGTCAAAACGGCAGCGGCACCAACATCATTTTCACTTTTACAGGTACGGGGCCTTGGACGGTCACCTATAAAGCCAACAATGATACCCTCACGGCCACCAGTTCGACAAGCCCATTGGTATTGCCGGTAAACCCGAACATCGGGACGATTTACAAATTACTTGAAATTTCGGATTCGCTGTGTGTGGACACGGCAGTGGGCCAGGTGGTTGTATTTGTGTTTACGCCTGCCAATGCACAGTTTGTTGGAAGTGCAACCTTCTGCGATTCAGCCAATACGCAGGTCTTGGTTGACTTCACAGGAACTGGGCCCTTCACGATCAATTACACCATCAACGGGGTAGCGCAACAACCCGACACAACTTTTGACGACCCGTACATCATCCCAGTAAACGTAACATCCACCACCACTTATGCGCTCACCAGTATTGAGTCGCCCGGTTGTACAGGTATAATAACCGGCGGGCCAGCGGTCATCACTGTTAACCATGTGCCGACCTACACAAACCTGAATTTGAACTGCAATGCAATCACGAACACTTATGTCGTCACTTTTGATGTACTTGGGGCAACCCTTCCGCTTACATCAATAGCTGGGAATGCTGGCACATTTAGCGGCAGTCAGTGGACAAGCAGCCCTATACCGCAGGCCTCTGGCTATAGTTTCACCTTCCATGACGCGAACAGCTGCGGAAACGTGACCGTGAGCGGCGCCAATACCTGCAACTGCGTGACGGAAGTGGGGACGATGGGCTTGGCCCCCATTGAAGCTTGCCAAAGCCAAGTCATCAATGCTGCTTATAATGGCGGTTTTTTGGACGACGGCAACGACACCCTTCTCTTCATCATCCACTCCAACCCTGCACTGCCGCTTGGCACCATTTATGGTTGGAACAGCACCCCCTCTTTTGGCTTCCTTCCAGGTATGATACCGGGCATTACCTACTACATTTCTGCCATCGCTGGCAATATTACTGGAGCAGGGCTGGTAGACACGAGCGACCTTTGCACCGTTGTCTCGCAAGGCACTCCAGTGCTTTTCCATGCTTTGCCAGTGGCAGATATGGGGGTGACAAACGCAAATATTTGCCTGGGTGACTCAATCACCTTGACCGTAAATTTTACGGGCACCGCACCATTTTCATTTTCTACTACGGTTTTAGGTGTGCCACAAGCTCCCGTAAACGGGATTAATGGCAGTTCGTATTCATGGGCAGTTACACCCACAGCAAACACTGTGATCAATTTGTTCAGCGTGTCGGATCAATATTGCCCGAGCGGGCAGGTGTCAGGTGTGGCCATTATTACCGTTTCAACGCCCCCCATGGTGGACAACGTGCAAACCCAATGTGATTACAGCACAGCCACTTACACCGTTTCTTTCGACATTATTTCTGGTGCTCCCCCCTTCAATTTGTCGGGGCTGGCAGGCTTTTTCAGTGGCAATACTTTTACAAGCATTCCTATCCCATTTGCTTCCGGCAATTTCTTTGCAACGCTCCTTGACGCAAGCAACTGCGGGGCAGACACGATTAGTGGGATGTCGAATTGCAACTGCACCAGCAATGCCGGAATAGTGAGCCAAACGCTCATAAAGGCTTGCCAAAACACTGTCTTGAACGTGCCCGCCGCCCAGAATCCTGTGCTCGACGGTGACGACCAATTGATGTACATTTTCCATACCAACGATAGCATTCCCCTGGGAACAATTTTGGGCTGGAGCGGCACACCGTCGTTCATGTTTGGCGGTGCCATGCAAACAGGCGTGACGTATTACATATCCTCCATTGTCGGAAATCCCGACGGAGTCGGGATGATTGATTTACTCGACCCTTGTCTCTCGGTCTCTAATGGCACGCCCGTGCAATGGCTTGCAACACCGACCGCGACGCTTGTGAGCAACACCTACAACATTTGCCCCGGCACTTCCCAAACCCTATTGATAACCCTGACCGGAACGCCTAATTTCACTTTGGGCTACACCAATAACGGCAACCCTTTTAGCGTGACTGCAACGCAGCCTGCGTTCTTGTTGAATGCAACTTTGCAACAGCCCGCAACCTTTATCCTCACGAGCATTTCTGACGCCAATTGCACCGGAACGGTTAGTGGGACAGCTGTGGTCAATGTGCATTCCACACCTATAGCAGCCAACTTCACGAACAATTGTTCGCCTTCCACGCAGAGTTATACGGTAGAATTTGATGTCACGCAAGGAGATCTAAACACCATTTCAATTGCCAATCTAAGTGGTATTTATGACGCTGCCACGGGGCATTTCATCAGCAACCCTATCCCCAGCAATCAACCGTATTCCGTGACGATCACAGACAGTTGGAACTGTGGCAGTTTCAGTTTTTCCGATACGGTCGTCTGCGCTTGTACCACAGATGCTGGCCTTATGGACCTTACGCCACTCACGCTCTGTTATGAGCAAACAATGAGCAGCTCCGAGGCTACCAGCAGTGTTCTAGAGGCAGGTGACACGCTTGTATATTTCCTTGTTAGTCAAGCGAATATGCCTCCTAACTGGACGATTGTAGCTGTGAATAATACGCCTATTTTTTCATTCAACCCGGCTACCATGATGACCTCCACGACTTATTTTGTGGTGGCAGTGGCAGGCAATATTGGTGGCTCGAATGGAGTGGACTTAATGGACCCTTGCTTGTCCATCGTCCCTGGCCCGACCGTAATGTGGCGGCCAGAAGTGAAAGCATTCCTTTCTGGCATGCCCGTCGTTTGTCCGGGAAGCCCTGCTACCATCAATGTTCAATTCTCAGGCGACGGTCCTTTTGATTTTGCCTACACCGATGGCAGCAATCAACAGTCGTTCACTGGAATTACTCAAAACCCATATTCCATTTTAGTAACTCCGACCACCAATACAGGTTACGCATTAGTAAACGTGACGGGGGCAGGCAATTGCCCTGGCTCGATCAGCGGCAATGCTTCTGTCACCATTTCTAACCCGCCGCAAGCCCTTAATGTAATGGTAAACTGCAATTTGGCGACGGAGACGTACACCCTCACGTTTGACATTGGCAATGGGGCACAAGCCAATCCGACTTACACCGTGCTGGGCATTCAAGGCACGCTGACGGACACTACGTTTACCTCCATTTCGTACCCAGGGACTCAGCCCTATTCGGTTATTTTAGCCAACCCAACAGGCTGCACCACCACTTTCTCTGGAATGCCCAGCTGCGTTTGCGCCACCAATGCCGGCACCCTTTCCAATGCTACCAATGGCTGTTTGCCCGCTGGAATGGTTACGGCCCAACCCGATGGAAATCAATCGCTTGATCCAAATGATGTGCTGATTTATGTGCTTTGTACCGACCCGGCCATTTTGCCGATGGGTATTTTGGCGCAGGGCAATTTGCCCGAATTCAGCTTCCAGCCAGGTATGACTGCGGGCATAACCTATTACATCGTAGCGGTGGCTGGCAATAGCCTGAATGGCAGCGTAGACCCGAGCGATCCCTGCCTTTCTGTTTCTCCCGGCGTGCCTGTGGTGTTCCATTTCCAGCCCTCTGCGCTCATCGTCGGAGATGAAACCCTGTGTGAAGGGGCCAATGCGGTTTTCCAAGTGCAGTTGTCCGGCGTTGGGCCATACCAATTTGTGTATGCTCTCAACGGCATTCCACAGCAGCCGGTGAGCACCCCCAGCAACAACTTCAACATCTTGACAAACAATGTGCAGCAAAACCAGGTGTTCACTTTGGTTTCCGTTAAAGATGCCAACTGCCCCGGCACTGTGAACGGGCAAGCAACTGTGACAATCCTCCCCACGCCGACTGGCTCGATTTCCAGCGACATTACTATTTGCGCGGGCAATTCCACCACGCTGACGCTTGCATTGAGTGGCGGCAGCGGTTACGACGTGACGATTTCTGGCACGACCCCTCCCACGCAGCTGACGGGTGTACAAAACGGCGCAACATTCAATGTTAGCCCTTCTAGTACAACAACTTACACGATCACTAATCTGATGGCAGCAGGTACCTCTTGCCCCGTTCAAATTGGGCAAAGCGCGACAGTAACGACCTCTACGGTCAATGCCACCAGCGTACTTTCTAATTTCAACGGTTTCAACACCAGTTGCCCGCTCACCAGTGACGGTTCGATAACAGTTTCGCCCACCAGCGGCATCCCGCCCATAAACGCAACTTGGAGCAATGGCGCGACTGGGCTGACCAATAGCAATCTGGCGGCTGGGGATTACATGGTGACACTGACCGACCAGATCGGATGTACCTACACGGATGCTTATACCTTGAATGCCGCACCAGAACTTAGCATTGATTTCACAACGCAATCGCCCACTTGTTTTGGCGATACAGACGGCTCCATTACTGTCACAGGAGTGACGGGTGGTGCAGGCCCTTTTGCATTAAGACTGGATGACGTTGTGCTGCAAACGGCCAATACTTTCCCAGTCACTATTCCTTCTGTTGACGCCGGGTTGCATATAGTAGCTGTGGAAGATGCCAACGGCTGCCTGAGCGACGTTGATGCAACCGTGCCAAGCCCAATCGAGCTCAGTGTAAACCTAGGCCCAGACACGACTATCCACTTGGGAGACGTAGTGTTGTTGCAGCCTATCCTGAACTTTTCGGATGTTGGGTCCTTTGTTTGGTCGCCCAATGACTACTTGAGCACAACGGATTCCCTGGCGACGCGGGCTGCTCCTGTTAATTCAATCCGTTATGAACTTTTGGTCACAGACACTGCTGGCTGTACCGCCCGAGACCAGATTCTGATCAAAGTAACCAAGGAAAAACGCGTCTACATTCCGAACGTCTTTATGCCCGATTCAGATGGCTTTAATGACAACCTGACCGTGTATGGCGCAAAGGAGGTGTTACTAGTGCGTTCCATGCGGATTTTCGACCGTTGGGGCGAGTTGTTGTATGAAAATCTCGACTTCTTGCCCAATGAAGAACAATTTGGCTGGAACGGCCAGGCAAAAGGGCAGGATGTTAGTCCGGGTGTATATGTTTATGTCGTGGAAGTGGAATATGTCAACGGAGAGACGGAGGTCATTGCAGGGGATGTGACGGTGGTTCGGTAATGTTAAAAAGGCCAGTCATCATTCCATTTGTTGCGTTCTCTTTGGTCAAAGTAAAAATTGAGAATGCGCTCAAAAAAGGCCATTTCTTTATTGCTGGTGTAGAAAGCACCCGCATAATCATAGATGGCTTTTACTTTTAGCAAAGAGACGCAGGTTTCATATCGTTCTGTTAGGGAGGCATCTACGATCCAAGACCATACTTCCTGCGGAAACAGGTCAATGATTGCATCTGTAATACCATGAGTATCATCGTAGTCCACGTCGTCATTGGCTGGGAAACGAGTAGTGTCAATATTCAGCCACTCGTAAATGGGTTTGCCCAGCAGGGCTAAATCGCGTTCTTCGGCATCGTCTTCGTAATGAAGATGGAAATGGGTGCCATCGGGGAGCAACTTTTGGGCCACGTTGATGTGCTGAACCAAATCCTTGGCCCAATCGCTCAGTTTAAGGTTGAACTCGGGCATATATGCCTCATAGTGTTTGCAAGTACAGTAGCGGCTTCCAAACGGACATTCAGAAGGCTCGTAATTGCAGAACTCTACCGTGACGAACCCGTCATCGCAAATGATGACCGAATCTTCTAACTTGCTCACCAGCAATTGGTAGCGCGTTTTCCATGGCAGTCGCTTTGGAAAGTCGAAAGAGACGTTGTAAGTCTGCATCGTGTGCTCAAAGGCTTCACAAACCTTGCGGAGTTGGTGACGGTTGAGCCGTTCGGCAGGAGGGAAGTGAACGGCCTCCAATCCTAGGATTCCTCCGATGCTTTCTGTTGGCAAATCGTTTTCAAGCCAGGCTTCTATTTCTGCAAAATGTGTTTCTAGGGACGTTGGCGGCCCGCTTGTTATGGGGTTGAAGTCTTCTTGCTGTGCAGCCGACCGTATGTCGGCGGTGAGTTGGCGTATGTATTTTTGCATGTTCAAATGGTTTTAATTGTTCGTGAGTGAACTTTGAGAAATAGAACTTGGTTGGTAACGCTATGCAAGTTAAAGAAAAATCTGGAAAAGAATGCAAGGGGCTGGTGGAAAAAATTTTGCCCATGAATCATTCTCTGCTCAAACAACTCGTCGCTGACCAATACATCAATGTCCAAAAGCATCCGACATATGGCTTTACTGATGACCTCTACTTGCTTGGCATTATTGATAATGCAACGAGCCAGGAACTACCCAACGACGCCAGCCTTGGCTTTCCGCTGCCGCGTCAGCACGAAGGGTTGACGGATTGGCGTCACTTGCACCATCATCCCAACTCAGCCAACCGAGAGGGATTCGTGCTGCGCTTCCAAAATGGGCTGCGGGTAAAAGTTAAGTTTGAGGAGTATGTGCGGCTACATCGTTTGGTTACTGGTGTCACCAATGTCACGGTCTGGGAGCATCTGGCCGCTGGGCGTTCTTTGGATGAATTGTTGGAGCGGGTGCCGGACGAGTTCTATTCTTGGGTACAGCAAGTGGTGGCTGAACTGCAAGATCAATTCAGCACAATAGAAGCTGAATGCCGCGCTATATATCGAGTGCTGGACACCCGCAAGGAAACTGCGCTGTATTTCCTGACACAGCCACATCCGCAGGTGCTGTTTGCGATGCTGGATGGGAAGGATTACTCAGGGGGGATTTGGAAGTTGGTGAAGCCGGGGTGGAGGAAGGCGTGGCGGGTGGAGGGGTAGTCTTTAAGCCGTGCAAGTCATACAATAACCGCAAGCAAAAGATCAAAAAGGCAAGTCCTCCTCCCCATTTTCTCCGCTGCCGCTGGTCGAGGTAAAATCGTCGTCGTCCTCAAACTGTTTGCAAGCACAGTAGCGACTCCCAAACGGACAATCTGAGGGGGCGTATGTGCAAAACTCTACGGTGACAAACTCATCATCGCAGATGATGACCGAATCTTCCAGTTTGCTCACCAGCAATTGATAGCGCGTTTTCCACGGAAGCCGATCGGGCAGATCGAAAGAGACGTTATAGGTCTGCATCGTGTGCTCAAATGCATCGCAAATCTTGCGGAGTTGGTTTCGGTTGAGTCGTTCGACAGGGGGGAATTGAATGGCCTCCAATCCTAAGATTTCCCCGATGCGTTCTGTTGGCAAATCGTCTTCAAGCCATGCTTCCACTTTGGCAAAATGATCCTCAATAGAAGTCATTTGTGAATTTGAGCTTGGCTCGTACGCTTCCGATCGAGCAGCCGACCGTATGTCGGCAGTGAGTTGGCGTATGTATTTTTGCATGTTCAAATGGTTTTAATTGTTCAGGAATGAACTTTGAGAAAAAGAACTTGGTTGGTAATGCTATGCAAGTTAAAGGAAAATCTGGAAAAGAATGCAAGGGGCTGGTGGAAAAAATTTTTCTGCC
>JANMME010001059.1:0-3310 GCA_031373015.1 Saprospiraceae bacterium | reverse complement strand
ATCACGATGCTTGCTTCATAGACCAATGGGCGGGAAACAACGGGTATATTGATCCAGGGATCATTTTCTTCAATGCAAGGACGAACAGGATAAAGCCAATTGATCGTAGCAATATCACCATCGCTATATTCAGTTGCGTTTCCAAAGCTCTGGCCGTTAAGCGCTACGATGGTAGGCTGTCCATTCGCACTAAATGAAAATGGACCATAGTGCATAACCGAGGCGAAGTCGTAAGGGCCAATGGTAGTACCGTCGTTGATATGTTTGTCAAAATTGTGCAGTTTGTCTGCCTGAATATTTCCTGTAAGAATGGACACAAAAATATCCCGGTCGGCGCGAGATTGTTCGTGCCACAATCCGGCAGCATGGGCTATTTCATGAATGATTGCAGGAAAATAGCATCCGATTCCCCCGTTTGCAGGAGCGAAAGGGTCCATTAAACTGACCGTTTGAACACCCCCTTGCATACCCACAAATGAAGAACATTCAGATGAAGGCGTGAACCTGATACGGTTGCTCGCAAAAGGGTCTTGATGCAAGCGTAGATGGGTTGAACCATTGATGTATTCGCAACTAGCTACAAGCAAGCTCAGATATTCGTTTGTAAAACCTGGAGCGAATTCATAATAAATAGTCGCATTTGGCCACCGAAACTGATTGCCGAAGATGACATCGCCACGATCCTGTGCAGCGCCTTGCAACTCTTCGATACGCCCCAAAACAATATCCCCCTCGATTTTTGCCCAGCCGTCAGTTACTTCAACGGTCATTGTTTCCGAATCGGTGCTTCCAGGGAGGATGGTCTTGATGGCTACGATGGAATCGGGGGTGTTGCCAGCTTTGAACAGGGGCGAATTGTCTTGTTGTGCAGAGAGGATCAAAGTATTTGTCAGCACAAACAGCAGGGAGAAAAATATCTTTTTCATGACTTGTTATGCACTTTGTTGCGAGGAGACCCCCCCGTTTTTTGTGCCTATAAAGATGAATTTGAAAGGGGGGTGGAATTGTTATACGGCTGTTGTATCTTTTTTTGAATTATTTTTCAAATCCTTGAAAGTCAGGTGTTTAACGCCTGATTTTTTGCACACGCTTCCATCAGCACACCTTCCTTTAGAAGCTGCCTTTGCACATCTTTTCAATATAGTGGACATGGAGAAGTTCGCTCTTTCACGCGCCTTGGCCCTGTTATCAAACAACCTCTAAGATCCTTCTAAGGCAGAACAAGAACTACTCAAACAAATACTAAAAAGTCCCTCGTATTTGATTACGAGGGACTCCTGTTAATACCTATCCCAATGATTATCTTAATGAGACAAAACAAGGCGCTTGGTCATTCTTTGTCCACCTGTCTGCATCACAAGGAAATACACCCCTGTGGGTAAACCATTGGCTTCGAAATTGTACACATGCGAACCGGCTTTCTGTTGCTCCTGCAGCACTGGTTGTGCAACCAGAGTGCCTGTAGCGTTAAAGATTTTGATGTCCACGGTCTGGTCGGCCAACAGTTCGTAAGCAACGGTCGTATTGGATGAGAACGGGTTAGGATAAACGCTTATCTCGGTGCTTTTTGCCAACTCATTGTCATGCGCTTGAGATCGCCCCTCGTTCCCATCGTCTGAAAAATGGGTCCCGTCAGCATTTAAACACCCCTCTATTTTTGTGCTGAATACAGTACCCTGATCAATCGTTGTGCCCGGATTCAATTGGATATAGCTACCTGCATCAAGCATGATTGGCAATCCAAATGGGTTATTGATAGCAGTTGAAGCAGTAATTTCTCCAACCGTTTCCATATTCATCATCGGCACATTAGCCAAATGGTTGTAGTTTTGAAAGCAGGCTTTTGGAATTATATGAATGATGGCATTATGCCAATTGTTGAAATTCCCATTGTCCGTATTCAAGCTGTTTAAGGGATAGTATTCGTCTGAATTGCCACTCCAGCCCCAATTCATGTGGAAATAAGATAAGCCCAGCTCATCGGTTTCATACCCATCGCAAACCCAGGCATGACATTCAACGCCATCACAAGCAGCGTAGAGTACTGGACGCAAATGATCCAATTCTTCTTTGACGATGCCTTCTCCATTTATCAATGGGACAAAGGCCGGAGCGTCGTAACCAAAATAGTGATCCAGGGCGTATGGAATGGTTGTACTCAGATTACCCGAACCTATCGTCGAATAAAACAAATCCACGGCTACACCACAGTGCCATAAGAGTTTGGCGACTTCTTCATTAGGTGACGTCAATTTATCGGGCATTTGGCTCCAGTTGTAGTGTGTATTAAAATCTGCTGACTGCGTTCCATATAATAAATGCGTATAACTGTGCGTGCCTGAGCCATAGTTAGGATACTTATAATACCGCATCACCTGTCCCATAGCGGTGGCTATACAACCCGTATAGACATGCCCCCCACAATCACTTGCAGCGTTTGCGTCTGCCGGGCACCAGTCATTGTAATACTTATTTTGATCCCAATGAGTAGTCAGTAATGGCCCAACGATTACAGTCGTATCCCTATCACCAGCACTTGCCTCGTTGTTCAACCATTTTTGCCATTGTTCCCAGTTTTGACTTTGTTTTGATGAACGGCTACTTTTAACAACTTTCAATTCCTGTCGAAAGGGTGTCATGAAAGCCTGATATTCAGGATTTTGTTCGCTTGTCGTGAAAACCCCATTTTTTGAATAGCCGATAATCGGCTTGGCAGACTTATCCGCAGAAACCAACACGTAGGATGCCGGTTCCATATTCACGGCATAATACAAGGTGTCTTGTTGATCTATGTATGGAATGATTTGAATCACGTTCCGTTCCATTGCGTTTCCATGGTCGGCGGCGGCTTTGCCCATAAAATGGAGGGCCACTTGTCTTGCCTCTTCTATTGAAACGGACTGGCTATTAGCGGTGCCTGCAATGGCAAAAACCAGTAAGCCAGAAAGGTATATTTTGAAAAATGTGCTGTTTTTCATGGCAAATATTTTTTATTTTTGAGAAATTCAATCCATCTCCACTGGAGTCAAACAAGTGGTAGAATGAAAAAATCGTTTGTTCGGAATTTGGTAGAAAACAGGGGTGGCAACTAACTCAGTCCGCCACCCCCACTTAGTGCCGCATCCGGCGAATAGCCTGTGAATTGGCGGTCATATTTTCCGTTCATCGGCGTTCTTCGTCGGTTAAAATGTCCCGCATTGCGCCCTCCTCACACCTTGATGAACAAAAAATCTACCTCGCCAATTCACAGGCTATTCGCCGGATGCGGCACTAGGCCATTCTTTAGTTTTTGGCTTTTTTGATGGCTTCG
>JANMME010001037.1:0-3577 GCA_031373015.1 Saprospiraceae bacterium | reverse complement strand
GGAGTGTGAAAAATAATCGAAACATCGGAATGGGAGATTTTTGTGTGGGCGTACCCAACGTGTAAAAAACAATGTGCAAAAGTAGCAGGGAGTTTGGACTTTTACACTTGCTAGCAACACTCATTTTTAGCCATTAATGACAACAACTTTCACTAATCTTACAAAAGCAACACCCGATTCGTGAAAATTCGTGTAATTCGTGGCCATCAAACAAAATTTTATCAACGATGAAATCAATTAAAGCCGTTTCGATTCTTCTTCTCGCGCTGTTCTTTTTCTCCTGTTCACCTGCCCGAAAAGCCACCACAACCGGCGACGATGGCATCCTCGAATTCCAGATACTCCAAATGAACGACGTGTATGAAATATCCCCCAGCGCATCTGACAACATCGGCGGCCTCGCTCGCGTGGCCACGATCCGCAAAGAACTGCTGGCTAAAAACCCCAACACCATTACCGTCTTGGCAGGCGATTTCATCAGCCCTTCGGTCATTGGTACCCTGAAATTTGGAGGCAAACGCATACGAGGCAAACAAATGGTTGAAGTGCTCAATACCCTTGGCCTCGACTGGGTGGTATTCGGAAACCACGAATTTGATTACGATGACCTGGCCGATTTGCAGTCGCGTTTGGATGAATCGAAATTTAAGTGGTTGGCTGCTAATGCCCGATTGAAGGGAACAACATGGACGCAACAATTTTTCAAAAACAAACCAGGGGGCGGCACAGAAATTTGCCCTGACAATCAAGTCATTGCCCTTAAAGATGCCGATGGAACGAGCCTCAACCTTGGCCTGTTCGGAGTGCTCGTAAACACTGGAAAAAAACCTTGGGTGGAGTATTCCGATTGGGCCGAAGCGGCCAAAAAGAACTACGCAGAACTCAAGCCCAAGTGCGACGTGGTGTTCGCCCTTACCCACCTGGCCATCGAAGACGACAAAAAACTGGCCGCCATGATTCCCGAAATCCCGCTTGTGTTGGGCGGTCACGACCACGAAAATATGCGTGTACCAGTCGGCCCCAGCGTGGTGACAAAAGCCGACGCCAATGCTAAAACGGTGTACATCCACACGCTTCGTTACGACAAGCGCAAGAAAACCTGCACCGTAAAATCAGAACTGAGAAAAGTGAATGCCAGCATTGCTGACGAGCCTGCCACTGCCGCAGTGGTCGCAAAGTGGGAAAAAATCAAAAACGAATCGCTCAGTTCTTCCGGTTTCAACGCAAATGCTGTGGTGACTAAACTCGAAAAGCCGCTCGACTGCCGTGAAGCAATCATTCGGTATTCCCAGGCCCCCGTAGGTGCCATGATCACCGAAGCCATGCTTGCTGTCTCGCGCACAAAGCCTGAATGCGCCCTGCTCAATAGTGGTTCTATTCGTGTGGACGACGTGTTGAGTGGCACACTCACTGAACTAGATATTGTGCGAATGTTGCCCTTTGGCGGCGGCATCACAGAAGTGGAAATGAAGGGCGCTTTGCTCCGCAAAACCCTCGAAACCAGCCTTACAAACAAGGGCAGCGGTGGCTATCTTCAATTCAGTCACCTTCGCCGCGACGAGGCTTCTGGAAAGTGGTTTGTCGGTGCCAATGCTTTGGACGACAACAAACTATACCGGGTTGCGCTCCCGGATTTTTTGCTAAGCGGCAATGAAGCGAATATGGGATTCCTCAAGGCTTCCTTGGGTGCTGACGGAAAAAGCGACAACCCTGACATCCCGAAAATCAACAAACCGGACCCCAAGGATAAATCTGATTTGCGCAACGATGTGCGCTTGGCGCTTATAAAACATTTGCGGGGCGAATAATTAGCGCATCCGCTAAGGCAGAGGCTCGCCTAAAAGTGCAAGATTGAGGGGTAATAGTGAGGCGGTGACTTGGAGTCACCGCCTCACTTGGCCCTACTTTTGATGGGAACCTGTTTTCTCATTCCTCGTTCACAGATCCTTCGAATTCCGGCATATTAGGAAATGCCGCCCCCGCGCTCCGCAGGTCGCGGAAATCTTTTTGCAACAGGTCCAGATTGTCGTAGCCTCGGGAGTCGGCGTATGATTGGAGGAATGTTTTGTACAATTCTATGGCCCTGTCACGGTCTCCAGGTTTATTGCGCAAGACAAGTGCATGTGCCAAATTGGTTTTCAGGAGTTCCCGGTTGGCATAGTAAAACTCGTTGGAATCTTGTTTGGCTATGAAATCTTCAGCACTTTCTACGTATCGAATGGAGGCCTCACGTGACGCGGGCTTATCCCGCCCTCCTCCAAACAAAAGGTAATAAGACAAATTGATATGTTCGTCGAGCCATAACCGTTTCCAGGCCTCATCCGCTTTGGGTTGATCTGAGCAGATTTTCGCGGTTTGCATTGCTGCAGCGCTCCAAATAATGACAGAGTCCCACTGGGATAATACCGCGAAATGCTCCACTTTCGATTTTGCAAGCCAATAGTCAGTTTCAGCGTTTACCAATCGAGGGTTTTTAGTCTGCAAGGCAGAACGAAGCCGTGGCCCAAATGCTTCCATTTGTGCCCGCTTTTCGGGAAATTGTTCAGCCATTCGGTCGATCCAATAGAGTGCTTCAGCCGTTTGGGAAGCTTCGGTAATGCCCCCGTAATCCAAAAACGCCTGTGTCTCGTCATTTTCTAAAACCGCCACATTCCCCAAATAAAGGGTGTTTAGGCCGTAAGTGACGTAATAAATATTGGCCCGCTCATAAGATTTTCGCGCTTCGGCAGGCTTGCCTTGGAGGAGGTATGCCGAGCCAGTTTTCTCGTAGAGCGGCCCAATGAGCTTGTCGTAGTAGATGCGCAAAAGCGAGGTGTCGGAATCATACACGGCTTCTGAAAGTGGTTGGGCTGTTTCGAGGCCCAAATTAAATTGAGCAAGCGCCTCGGTAGTTTTGCCAGATTCCAAAAGATGTTTGCCCCAAGCGAGGTGGGTGGAGGTAAGCAAGGCCAGACGGCTTGTGTCTGAGATTTTTTTGAATGCACCTATTTCTGTAAGCAGTTGGACTGCTTTTTCAAAATGCTGCAAAGCTTCGGGGCTTTTTTGCTCAAATACGCCCCATTCTAGCTGGGCTTTGGCAAGTTCTAAAGTGAGTGTCTCTAACCACGCATGCCCAGTTGGTGGGTTCAGGCGAACGAGGCTTTTGGCCTTTTGTTGGGCATCGTCGAGGAATTTTGTTTTAGCAGCCTGACGAAGGGTATTGTATGCCTTTTCTCGTTTTTGGAAAATTTCCCAACGAGTACGATCAGCAGACGAGAGGTACAAGGAAGGGGCAGGGTTTTCTGGGCAAATGTTAAAGAATGCTCCAGAAAGACCCACTATGCCGCAAAAACAATTCACTTGTGCTGAATCAAGGAGTTCATAGTCACGCATTTGCGACAGATCTTTCTCTACGCCGTCAAAAAGCAATTGCCTGTTGGTAGGCAACGGAATATCGTCCTCGTAGGTCAAAAGATATTTTGAATACAAATTGGACGCAGCAGAAAAATCGCGGTGGAGCAAGGCCAAATGTGCGTTGAGTAACACAAGCTCATAGGCGAATTCGCGCTTAATCGTCTTTATCACAGCGGTGGCTTCG
>JANMME010001007.1:0-17620 GCA_031373015.1 Saprospiraceae bacterium | reverse complement strand
CTCTACGTTGCACTCATGCTCAATATACTGCACGAAAACCCCGCATTCCTCGTCATCAATAAACCACCCGGCCTGGCTTCCCAGCCCGACAAAACGGGCGATGAATCGCTCCTGAGTCAGGCCGAGGCGTACTGTGGGCATCCGCTCCACCTCGTGCATCGCGTGGACCGGCCTGTGAGCGGGCTCGTGCTTTTTGCCAAAACTGCCGAGGCCATGGCGATGTTCTCTGCACAGTTCCAAGCCCGCACGGTCCAAAAAGATTACCTCGCGATGGTGCAAAACATGCCGCCCAAACCCGAAGGCACCTTGGTCCATTATTTGAAAAAGAATCAGGCAAAAAACACCTCTACCGTGTTTGACGAAGAACAGCCCGGCACCGAACGTGCCGAACTCCGCTACCAATTACTGGAAAGCAGCAAACACTATCATTTGCTTCACATTCAACTGGTTACCGGGCGGCATCACCAAATCCGCGCGCAACTCGCCGCTATAGGTTGCCCTATAAAAGGCGACGTGAAATACGGCGCCCGGCGCAGCAATCCTGACCGCAGTATCCACCTCCACGCCTGGCGGCTGGCGTTTGACAACCCGGCCACGGGGGAACGGATTTTATTGGAAGCAGCGCCGCCAGAGGAGGTTTTGTGGAAAGCGCTGGGGCCCGGGAGGGAGGGGTGGAGTATGTTTAGGAAGGCTGGATAGGAACTACTCCACCAAATCCACCTTCTCCTTCTTCCCAATCCCCAACCGCTCCATTCCCCGGTCAAACATCCAGTACACCACCGGCACCACGATCAGCGAAAGAAACATCGAAGAATTCAAGCCGCCGATGATGGCCCAGGCCAGGCCGTTTTTCCAGTCGGCCCCCGAGCCTTGCGCAAAGGCGATGGGCAATAGGCCGATCACCATCGCGATATTCGTCATCAAAACAGGCCGGAAACGGAGTTTGGTGGTTTGCAAAAATGCCTCCTTCATCTCCACGCCCTGGTCTCGCAACTGATTGGCAAAGTAGACCACCAGAATGGCAGGCAACAACGGTGTAAATTTTTATTCCGAAGCCGGAATAAGCGGCAACACATTCAGCCAACTATCGAACTTCAGAAAATCCTTTTCGTTGTGCGTTAAGATATTTTGAATGCCATTTGCTTGCATGGTCGCGGCAATGTTGAAATCAAAAACATCTTTTCCCGTAGTCAGAAATGGCAGGAGCGTTGCCCAATTTTGTAAAATCTGTGGGCCATCATACAGCACTTCAAAGTCGCGTTGAAAACGGGCAATATTGCGCAATACAGCTTCTATACTGACCTTCAAATCCAGTTTGTGATAAACCGCATTTCTAAGCGTTGCGGCAGCATATTCCCGGATGACTTGGCTGCTGATAATCATCTCGTTGTTGAGAAATGCAAGTTCGTTGATACGGGCGATGGCTTGTTCGCCAAATGCAGAAGAGGGGTCGTTGGCATAAAAAAGAATGTTCGTATCCACGAAAACGCGGTCTTCAGAAACGGTTTTCATAAAGTTCGGCGCGGTCAATAATGATGTTGTTCACAGGAATGGGGATGCGTTCCATATCTGCCAAAAGAGTCTTTTTTGGGGCGTTCTTATTGCTTTTTTTGTCAGGCTGTTTTTGTTTCTTCAACAGCGTATCAATGAAAAGCCGAAGCTCCTCTAATGATTTGAGGTCCAAATTCTGAATCTCATAGGTAAGTTGTAAGTTGAGTAACATAGCACATGCTTTTTTAAGCCGTTGCAAATTTAACGGATAATGGCTGGAACCTCCAAACGCCGCACTCCTCCAAAGGAGATGAAGATTTGACAACTTTTGGAAAGTTGTCAAATCTGTACCCTTACTCCACCAAATCCACCTTCTCCTTCCTACCAATCCCCAACCGCTCCATCCCCCGGTCAAACATCCAGTATACCACCGGCACCACGATCAGCGAAAGAAACATCGAAGAATTCAAGCCGCCGATGATGGCCCAGGCGAGGCCGTTTTTCCAGTCGGCGCCCGAGCCTTGCGCAAGGGCGATGGGCAATAGGCCGATCACCATGGCAATATTGGTCATCAAAACAGGCCTGAAACGGAGTTTGGTGGCCTGAAACAAGGCTTCGCGGAGCTCCACGCCCTGCTCTCGCAATTGATTGGCAAAGTCCACCACCAAAATGGCATTTTTACCTACCAAACCAATGAGCATCAGCATACCCAGGCCCGTGAACACGGTGAGGTTTTC
Source organism: Saprospiraceae bacterium (assembly GCA_031373015.1). Taxonomy (GTDB): domain Bacteria; phylum Bacteroidota; class Bacteroidia; order Chitinophagales; family Saprospiraceae; genus M3007. The sequence goes on along the minus strand of JANMME010001007.1, from coordinate 15,392 downwards.
GCTCGCCAGCGCCAAGGCCAAGAACGCTCCAATAACAGAAAGCGGGATAGATACCAACACTACCAACGGGTAAATCCAGTTGTCGTACAGCGCCACCATGATGAGGTAAACGAACACGAGCGAGGCCCAGAGCGCAAAACCCAAAGTGCCGATTCCTTGCTGTTGGCGTTTATAGTCGCCGCCGTATTTGATTTGGGTGCCAGCGGGGAGGCGGAGGGGGGCGAGGCGTTTGATGATCTCGCGGGTCACCGTGCCGTTTGGCCGTCCGATCACCTGGGCCGTAAGCATGAGCGAAGGACTGCGGTCGCGGCGTTCGAGGCGGGTAGGGGATGTGCCCTGGCGTACATCCGCGAATTGTTTGAGATAGACCGTGCTGCCCAGCGGATTCACGAACGACAGGTTTTTGATGTCCTCCACGCTCCGGCGGTCGAAGGCATCGAGCGCAATGCGGATAGGGTATTCAAAATCACCGTCGCGGTATTTCGCGTCGGTGTTGCCGCTGAACGCCGTTTGTAGCGTAAGCCCCACCTGCGCCATCGCCAGGCCACAATCGGCCATGCGCTGCCGGTTCACCTCCACTTTCACCTCCGGGTTGCCGCCTTCCACAGAGGAACCGATTTCGACGCACCCGGGCACGGCAGCCATTTCATTTTTCACCCTTTCTGAAAGCTCGAGAAGGCTGTCGAGGCTCGGGCCGTTGAGCATGATTTCGATGGGCGAAAACGACAGGCCGAGCATGTCAATCGGGTTGGCTTTGATCCGCGCGCCTGCGATGATCTCCTCCAATTTGACTTTTGTTTTTCGGGCAAATACAGGGGTGAGTTCTTTGCGTATTCCACCGTAGGGCGTTAGAAACACTTGAATTTCAGCAATATTGGGGGCGCTCAGGCCAAAAGCCTTGTTATTTGAGCCTACGGTGGTGAAGCTGCGCACCACTTCGGGCTGCGTTCGAAGCCAGGCTTCCACACGCTTGGTGATGGCATCGGTTTGCGTCAGCGAGGCATCTTGAGGCAACACAATTTCAAGCAAAAACTCGCCCCGTTCTCCCGGTTCCATGAAGGCGTTGCCGATAAGCCCGGAGCTGACGAGCAGGAACGAGCTGCAAAACAAAGCCAGAGCCGTAAGAAGCGTGACAATCTTGCTGCGACGGTTTTTCAGGGCTAATTTCAAAAGACCAACAAAAGCGTTGGAAAGCCATTCCAAAAAGCTTTCAAATCTCAAAATGATACGCCCAACGAGGTTTTTCCCTTCAAAACGGTGCAGTTTCCCAAACCTTGACGTGAGCCACGGAACAAGGGTAAACGACACCAACAGCGACACCAAGGTGGAAGTCAGCACCGTCATACAAAACTGCCTCAGCAGATTGGGCACCAAGCCTGCGGTAAACACGATGGGGAGAAACACCACCACGTCCACCAGCGTGATACTGATGGCGGTAAAGCCAATCTCCATCCGACCATCGTAACTGGCCTGCACCTTGTTTTTACCCATCTCGAAGTGCCGGTAAATGTTTTCGATCACCACGATGGCATCGTCCACCAAAATGCCGATAGCGAGCGAGAGCCCCAGCAGCGACATGAGGTTGAGCGAGTAACCAAACAAATTCATCATCACAAAGGTGCTGACGATGGAAGTCGGGATAGATATGAGCACGATGGCCGCATTGCGAAGGCTGTGCAGGAAAAGCAGCATGACCAAGCCCACGAGGAGCACTGCCACCAGCAGATCTTCAACAACGGCATTGGTGGCTTTTTTGGTAAATGTGCTGCTGTTGGCGATCACCTCAAAACGCATCCCCTGCGAAGCGTAGGTGCCCTGAAGCATGGCGATCTTTTCGAGCACGAGCTTCGACATCTCTACGGCGTTGGCATCGCCTTGCTTGCGGATGCTGATGCCCACGGCAGGCTGGCCGTCGGTCCGGCAGATGATCTCAGGGTCGCGGGTGCCGTCTTGTACCTCGGCGATGTCTTTCAAAAAAATGGAGGAACCAAAACGGCTTTTGCCGACCACGAGGTTACGGATGTCGTTGATTTCCAAAAATTTGCCTGCAAGCCGGATGCGCAATTGCCCCTGCTCGCCGGTTAATTTCCCGGTTGGGAAATCGAGGTTGGCCGTCTGCACGGCTTGCGATACCTGGAGCAAGGAGAGGCCGTATTGTTCGAGCCGGGCCGAAGAAATATTGATTTTGATTTCGCGCTCTTCGCCGCCGAGGATGCTCACTTGCGCCACGCCCTTCACTTGCGAGATTTCCGGCACGACGCGGTTTTTCACTACGTCGTAAAATGCCGGGCCGGTGAGGTTTCCGGCCACGCCGATTTTCAAAATGGGCAGTTCGTCCAGCGCGAATTTGTTAATGACCGGGGTACGAACCTCCTTGGGCAGTGAAGCCTGGAGTTGGTTGATCTTGCGCTGCAGCTCCTGCACGGCCTTGTCCAAATCAACCGATTGCTCAAACTCCACGGCCACAAAGGAAGAGTTCTCCTGAGAGCCAACCTGTACCTGATCAATGCCCTCCAACGAAGAAATCGCGTCCTCAATAGGTTTGCTCACGGCATTTTCCACCTCCGAGGGCGACGCACCGGGATATACCGTGATGATGGTGACGACAGGCGCGCTGAACTTGGGCACCAACTCGATGGGCAGCTTCAAGTAACTGGCGATGCCCATAAAAGCCAGCACGGCGAAAGCCACGATGACGAGGGATGGGCGGCGGATGGAAAGTGCGGTTATGTTCACGGGGCGAAGGTAACACTACGCCGTCTGCATTTGTAGAACCTCTAATTCTGCCCCGTTTTTGAGGGCGTTCTCGGCTTTGTCTAAAGTATCGCGTGTCGTTTGACTGTTTAGAAAATAACTCTCGCAATTGTTGCACACACTAGCGGGAACGTTTTTCAACAACACAATAGAACCACCTCGTTCAAGTGTCAGAGTCACTACGCCTGGCTTTAATTCTCCATTTTTGCAAATTGGGCAGGTGTGCATGGCAGCAAAGGTATGCGCTCGCACCCTAATTCTGTAATTCTGTCATGGATGACTTCAAGTCAATTCGTCAATAAAGGTGCCTACAATTTCACAACTTGCCCGATCAACAATTTTTTCCCACTATGCAACAGGATTTGGTATACCGTCTGTGAGCCGTTTGCCTGCAAGCGATGTCATTTTGAGGGTTTAATGGTGCGTAGCACCCTAAACGTCGGTAGAAATGTCAATCGGTGCGTAAAAAAGGTGCGCAGCACCGGAACACACACGCCTTAAACGAGTATAAGTTCCTCCCGATAAATCGGTATCTAAAATACTTGAAACCGACCTTTCTACCGACGTTTTGAGTGCTACGCACCTATTCCAAAAGTCCGGGATGACTCATGTTAGGAGCGGGTAAAAGCGAAAACAAACTTAATGCCTTCCCCAGAGTTCAACAACTCCCCTACCTGCAGCAAGGTTCTTCGTATCGTACCACAGCACTACTTTCCTGATAACGCGCTTGTTACCCGGCAGGTCAATGATGCGGCTTGCACTCCCGGCGCGGAAGTTTTCGCGGAGATCAATTTCATCCACCTCGCCGTTGCCATAGTGAATGGCCATTTTGTCGCTGTACTTTTACCCTCAAAAATATGAATATGAAAAGTCTGTGCGCCCTCCTGCCAAGCTTCTTCCCAATTTTCCTTTCAGCTCAAACAACAGAAATCAGCCTATCCAAAGGCTTGACAATCAGCGAATCATGCAAAATCGCAACAGGCAATTATACCATCGCCCCAAGTGCTGAAAAAGAGGCTTGCATTACCATCTCGGGCGAAAACCTGGTCATAGATTTTCAAAACGCCGAACTGCGCGGGGCAGCGGAGGGTGTATTGCCCAACTTGTTCACCGGGACAGCCATCCTGATCAAAGGCAAAAACATCACCTTGAAAAACGCCCGGGCAAGGGGCTACAAGATCGCATTGTATGCAGAAGGGGTGGATAGCTTAACCCTCGAAGACTGCGATTTCTCATACAACTACCGCCCTCGCCTGCGCTCCATCCGCGAACGCGAAGATTTTTCGGATTGGCTCAGTTATCACCACAACGAGCAGGACGAATGGCGGCGCTACGGCGCGGGCATCTACCTTAAAAGCTGCCCCCGTGCTACCGTGAAGGACTGCCACATCACGGGCTGTCAAAACGCCCTTTTGATGACGGGCTGCAATGACGGACTGGTGTACAACAACTTCTTTACTTTCAATTCCGGTCTTGGCATCGGCTTGTATCGAAGCAGTCGCAACCGGTTGATGCACAACCGTTTGGATTGGAACGTGCGCGGCTATTCACACGGTTTTTACGAACGCGGACAGGATTCGGCGGGCATCCTCTTGTACGAGCAGAGCAGCCAAAACACCATTGCCTACAACTCCGTCACGCATTGTGGCGACGGGCTTTTTCTATGGGCAGGGCAAACGACGATGGACACGGGCGAGGGCGGCTGCAACGACAACCTCATTTTTGGAAACGACTTCAGCTATGCCCCTACCAATGGCATTGAGGTCACGTTTTCGCGCAACCGAATCCAGGCAAACATCCTCAAAGAATGCACTTACGGCATCTGGGGCGGCTATAGCTTCGAATCGGTCATTATAGGCAATTATCTGGCTGATTGCAAAACAGGCATCGCCATCGAACATGGCCAAAATGACACGATTCAACGCAATCTGTTTCAAGGCGACAGTACGGGCATCAACCTTTGGGCGCGTGAGGCACAACCTGCAGATTGGGGCTACGCCCAAAAACGAGATACGCGCAGCCGCGATGGAGTCATTGACCGAAATATTTTTTTAGATACCCGCAAACCCCTGAAAATCAGCCTTTCACAAAACATCTCTGTCAATGGCGAAAACCTGTTTTTGGGCTTTGAAAAATTGCTCGAAACGCCCAAACCCAACGAAAACCTGAAATTCATACGGAACGATATATACGGTACAACGGCCGAGATTGCCAAAGTATGGGCAGATTCCACCTTGTCTCCTTCTCGAAACCTCAACTTTTCCCACCCCGATAAAGAACCTGAAGACCTCTACGCAGCGCTCAACATCCCGCTCAACCAACTCCACGAGCCCGACAGCCTACCCGATGGTATGATGGCAGCCTTGCCCAGGGGATTTCCGCATGGACGCAGATTCATCCTTATAGGCGAGTGGGGCCCTTTCGATTTTCGCCGCCCCATTGCCACGCTCGATACCTTGGCGGGAAATCTGTATTCCCTCGTGCTAATCGGCCCTTCCGGCGACTGGAAAATCAGCAAAATGGAAGGCGTGAAAAGTGTCAGCGCAAAAAAAGGGACGGTTCCGGCCACTTTAACTGTGGAGCGCGACCCCAAAAGTGACGCAGTTTTTATCGAATTTGAATACACAAGCCCGCAAGTGGTAAGGACTGTTTTTGGGGAGAATATTCCGACAGGAAAGGTTTACAAGTTTGATTTCCAACGTTTTGAAAAGAAATTGGATTAGAATGCGGGTGAAAAGGTAGGAGCATTGTTACCACTTCCCTTTCTTCCCCCCTTTCTTCGGCTTCCGGTCCCATTTCTCAAAAACTTTGTCTTCTCTCCTCGGCCCCCTTTCGCGCTCAGAAGCATCGTCCACGCGGATGGGACAGCCATTGATGGTGAACTCAGGCAAACCCTGGCGCACCACGCCCACATAAGCAGCATCGAGGTCGAAGTGCAAATGAGTGCGGCTCACATCAATTTGACCTATTGCTTTGCTGGGTACTCCGAAAGAGCGATCTAGCAGAATAAGGAAATCTTTCTTCGTCACGCCGTCCATTTCACCTACGCTGACAAACAAGCGAACGGTGCCCGCTGCTGCGCCAGTACTTGGTGTGATCGTAGGTCGTGCAGCGCGTTTGTCGCCACGTGGGTAAATATTGATATCCGGCGCGCTGCGGTAGTAGGAGAGGAATCGGTTGAACTCCACGCTTGCAAAGCGCTTGATGAGTTCTTCTTTGCTCAAATCCTTCAATTCTTCTTGAATTCGCTCCATGTAAGGCTCTATGTCCTCGTGGTGTACTTCTTGCTCATGGATGCCTTTGATGATGTTAAACAGTTGTGCCTCACAGACTTCCATGCCCGTGGGGAGCATCTTTTTGACGATCGGGGCCTTCGTTTTTCGTTCTATCTGGCGAATCCTCTCCTCGTATTTTGGGGTCACGATCGTGATACTAACCCCCGTTTTGCCTGCGCGGCCCGTGCGGCCTGAGCGGTGGGTGTACACCTCGATCTCATCCGGCAAACCGTAGTTGATCACGTGGCTGATGTTGCTTACGTCCAAACCGCGCGCTGCTACGTCGGTAGCAATCAGTAGTTGGAGGTTGCCTTCGCGGAAACGCTGCATCACGCGGTCACGGTCAGATTGGGCCAGGTCGCCGTGGAGCGCATCGGAGTTGTAGCCGTCGCGCACCATTTGCTCGGCCACTTCTTTGGTCTCGATTCGGGTGCGACAAAAAATGAGGGCGTAGATGCCCGGGAGCGCGTCAACTACCCTTTTCAGGGAATTGTAGCGGTCGTCGGCACGGCACACATAGTACACGTGCTCGATGTTTTCGTTGGTCTGCGTTTTCCCCGTCACGCTGAGCTCGTGCGGGTTTTTCATGTAGGTATTGGCAATGGTGCGTACCTCTCTGGGCATGGTGGCCGAAAAGAGCCAGATGGATTTGCGGTCCACTACTTCGGAAAGGATAAAGTCAATGGCCTCTTTGAAGCCCATGTTGAGCATCTCGTCGGCCTCGTCGAGCACTACGCGGCGAACGCTGTCGAGTTTGACGGCTTTGCGGGCGATGAGATCCATGAGACGGCCCGGGGTGGCCACTACGATTTGTGCTCCAGCCTTAATCTGCCGGATTTGGCCCTCAATGCCTGCACCACCGTACACCGCCACCACCTTGTATTGATGGGCATGTTCGGAATAGTTGACCAAATCGCCCGCCACCTGAACGCAGAGTTCGCGGGTGGGGCACATGATGAGCGCTTGTATGGTGCGCTCCTTTGGGTCAATGCGTTGGAGGAGTGGGAGGCCGAATGCAGCGGTTTTTCCGGTACCGGTTTGGGCCAGGGCAATGATGTCGTTGTCACCTTCGAGGGCGACGGGGATGACCATTTCTTGAACAGGGGTAGGGGTTTCAAAGCCCATGGCTGTGATACCCTGCAAGAGGTCGTCGGCGATGCCGAGCGTCTTGAATGCAGACATTGAAAAAGTACGTTAGGGCGATGGGACTGTTTGACTTGCGCGCTGCTGTTCACGTAGTTATATACTTCACTCGCCATAGCTTTAGCGAAGGAGAGTGCGCGTTGTCCGTTGCTTCCGAATCGTTTTAACGGAAACCAACAAAGCCTGCACACCTCAAGATTGCTCCCTGCCACAGAAACCAAACGCCTAATGTCAATGCTACCCACTGCCAGTATGAGAATGAAAAAGGAAACAAAAACCACGAATGGGGACTTTTGTTTTCAAATTAAGACGCAAAGGTAAAAATTATCTTTTGTGAAGGGTGGGATTTTGTTTTTAAATTCTGTTTTGTGGGGCATGGTAGGCTTTGATTGTGATGTAAATTTTGTGGGATTGGTTTTGATTAAGGATGACCCATGCGAATCAGGGGTTGGGTTGAAAAGCCCCAGCGGGGCGTAAATGTTTGTAGCTCTGGCGGAACAAATCCCATTCTTAGCCCCAGAGGGGCGGCAATATTTGTTTCGTTTAGCATGGAATATATATTACCGCCCCGCTGGGGCTACCCATTCCACCGGCCCTACAGGGCTACAAATATTGTCGCCCCGATGGGGCTTAACGCCTGATTCGCATGACTCATATTGGTCGCTTTATATGAAATGATATTCCTATGAACATGCGGTAATAGATCAAAGCATAATTAAGAAGGCCAGGATATGTTTACCAAGTAAATTCAAAATTGCATTTTGAATTTACTTGGAAGATCTGATCATTGTTTATAAGCATGTTGTGCCTCGCCCCAAAAAAACGGAAGCCGCCCATCCCAATATCGAGACTGCGACTTCCGAAAAAAGAAGGCAAGGTAGAAAGTTTTTGAACAATACGCCGAGCTGATAGCCCGACGGATTATTCCTGCTACTTTTGTGCACTTAACCCGCTTAACCCGCCATAGCCTTCCCGCCTGCCAAGGCTTGGCGGGTGAAGGCGAAGGCGGGTTCAACCGCCATAGCCGAAGGCGAAGGCGGGTTCAACTGCCATAGCCGAAGGCGGGACAACAAACCCTCACCATCAAAAATTTTATGGACGCGAACAGCCGCATCTACGTAGACTCCGAAATCGGAAAACTCAAAAAAGTGATCGTACACCGCCCCGACGAGGGCATTGCCCGCATCACCCCAAAACGCGCCGAAGAACTGCTCTTCGACGACATCGTACACCTGCCAAACATGCAAGACGAGCACGACATTTTTGTGAACGTGCTCCGTGCTTTTGTCGGAAAAGAAAACGTGCTGGAAGTGGGCGACCTGCTCACCGAGAGCTGCCGCAACGAAGAAAGTCGCTACGAGATCATCAACAAAATCGTTGATTTTGAGGAACTTCCGTATTCGTTTATACCACGACTCGCCAGCCTTTCGCCCGAACAATTGGCCGACACGCTTATCACGGGCTACCTCGAACCGGAAGACCGCATCCTCTTCGACCCCATCCCAAACCTCATCTTTACCCGCGACCTGGCGGTGACCGTAAAAGAACACGTCATCATCACCAAGGCCGCCAAAGAAGCCCGCTTCCGCGAAAACTTCCTCACCCGGCTCATCTTCTCCAGCCACCCCGTGTTCCGCCGCCTCAAGGCCGACGGCAAAACCATCAACCTCAACCGGGTGGACAAATTCCCGCCCAACAAACGCGGCGAAACCATCAGCATCGAAGGCGGCGACGTGATGATGTTCCACAAGGATTATCTGCTGATCGGCAACTCCGAGCGCACCAACAACTACGCGTTCGAGATGCTCAAAAACTACCTTTTTGAAAAGGGCATCATCAAGAACATCGTGCAGGTGAACATCCCTGCTGAGCGGACCTATATGCACATTGACACGATATTCACGCAGATCAACCACAACCATGTGGTGGGCTACAAACCTATCGTGCAAGACGGCCTCGGCTCTTACGTGGATGTGCACCGCCACACGGGCGAAGAGCTCGAATACCCCAGCATCGTGGATTTCCTGAAAGCGGAAGTAAACCCCAAAATGGAATTCATCTGGGCCGGGCGCGGCGAAACGCCCTACCAAGAGCGCGAACAATGGACCGATGGCTGCAACCTGGTGGCCCTCAAACCCGGCGTGGCGGTCACTTACGACCGCAACCCCATCACAGAAAAGGCATTTAAAGATTTTGGCTACAAAGTGGTCGGTGCCGAAAAAATCCTTCGCGACATCGAAAACGGCAAAGTGGACCCCGAAAAAGTGGAGAATACGATTATTACTATTCCTTCCAATGAGCTCTCGCGGGCAAGAGGGGGGAGCCATTGTATGACTTGCCCGATAGAAAGGGAGGAGGTTTAATGAATTGATGGCCCTCCTTCGCTAAAGCTACGGCGGGCAAAAGCGATGAAGTGATTTGATCCGTTCGTATCGCTTCATTACCCATCACTTTTACCCGCCGTAGCTTTAGCGAAGGAGGGTCATTACTTTATCGCTCTATCACTTCATGTATTCATACGAAACACAAATCCGCGTCCGCTACGGTGAAACCGACCAGATGGGTTACCTCTACTACGGCCATTACGCTCAATATTTTGAGGTGGGCCGTGTGGAGACGATCCGCTCTTTAGGCTTGACCTACAAGGAGTTGGAGGATGTATATGGAATCTGGCTGCCCGTCGTCAGCCTCGAGATGCGCTTCGTGCGTCCGGCCTATTACGACGACCTGCTTACTGTCCGCACCGAGATTCGGGAATTGCCGGACGAGTACATCACCTTTCACGTGGAAATATTCAACGAGAAGAAAAAACTCGTGAACGTAGGCCGTGTGCGACTTTGTTTTTTTGATTCAAAAACAAAAAAAGTGGTGCCTGCGCCGGAGCATTTGATGGAGAAATTGCGAAGGCATTTCGAGTAAATTTGGAGAGATCCGGCATGTACACCTCTTTCATTTACCCACTAAGTTTTTTTTGACAGGATGTACAGGATAAACAGGATGGGGTCGGCTTCGCCGACTTGCTTCGATCGTCGATTTGGGGCGATTATCCGCCAAAAACATGCATGCTACGGAGTCGGCGAAGCCGACATATCCTGTACATCCTGTTAATCCTGTCAAAAAATAATCGTTCAGTGGGCAAGAAAAGATAGGTACATATCGTAGGTTTTTGAAGACCTCCGAGTTCTCAAATTTGTATGCGTGGTAGTGAGGCGGTGACTCTAAGTCACCGCCTCACTTGGACCTACTTCGCCCAAAGATTGTACTTCAAAATACAATAAATGGCCCTAAAGCCATCTGCTGGCCCTATTTTCTTCCCTTCAGCGTAGGTGCGGCCATAGTACGAAATGCCCACCTCATAAATGCGCACCCCCGGCACACGGCTGATTTTGGCGGTCACCTCAGGCTCGAAGCCAAAGCGTTTTTCGCGCAGCGGGAGGCTCTTGAGCATATCGGCGCGGAACATCTTGTAGCATGTCTCCATGTCCGTCAGGTTCAGGTTGGTGAACATGTTGGAGAGGTTGGTCAAAAACTTGTTGCCGATACTGTGCCAGTAAAAAAGGATGCGGTGCGGCCTTCCGCCCATAAAACGCGATCCGAATACCACATCGGCAAACCCATCTAAAATGGGTCGGAGCAGGATATTGTATTCATTCGGATCGTATTCCAAATCAGCATCTTGTATGATGATGTAGTCGCCAGAAGCGTGCTGGATCCCGGTGTGGAGGGCAGCGCCTTTGCCTTTATTCACCTCGTGCTTAAGGTAACGGATGTTCAATTCCGGGTTCGCCTCCATGTAACGGTGGATGGCCCCCTCGGTGTCGTCGCGCGAGCAATCATTCGTGATGATGAGTTCTTTTTGGAAGCCCCCGATGAGTTCCACAGCCTTCACTTTGTCCAAAATGCGGTGAATGGTACGCTCTTCGTTGTAGGCTGGTATGACGATGGAAAGGATTTGGCTCATAATTTGCTATGTTTCGGGCGGCGAAGGTAAGCAGGCTGTTTGAAGGGTGAAGGTGAGATTTGACAACTTTTTAAAAGTTGTCAAATCTGTCCCAAATCTGGTTCACGTTCCACGGTCTTTTCAGCATTAGGAACGGGTGAATAATAACTTGTTACTTTCCATGCCTTCGGCTTGGCAGGCTAGGTAGATTACTTTTTGCTCAGACAACTATCTTTTTGTGCGAATAGTGGGGCTCTTTAATCAAAAAGATGGGCCGTATGAGCGGAAAGGAATCAGATGAAAGTAACAAGTTATTATTCACCCGTTCCTTACCTGCCACGCTGCTTACTTTTTTGGCTGATTCACGTCATTTCAAAATTTTAACCAAAAATACTTTTAAAACATAAAACTTTTTGAATTGAAATCTCGTTACTGACCTCGTAATCAGTTGTTTAACCAAAACCGATAAACGCACAAAACTATTCTATCATGGCAGCACCCCGTATCAGCAAGTTCCGCCGCATCTGGCACAAATCGCCCCGATTGGCCGTTGCCTACCTGCGCCGAAAAATCACCCGCCAAGCCAAACGTATCCTTGTCCCGAAAGACGAATGGAACATTAACTGGTTGGGTGAGGAAATGAGACCCTTCAATAGCCTTCATGGCTAATTGAGCGGTTTAGAGGATTTCCCAAAGCCCCAACAAGCGGCGCAAATGACTTTTATTAAGTCGTTCGCGCCGCTTTTTTTATTCCTTAATATCTTTGCGGCTTTACCCGCCTTCGCCAAGGCTACGGCGGGTGCTCTCAGCTTCTCATTTACCCGCCGTAGCCCTTTTGGGCGAAGGCGGGCCACTTTCACACTACCTTGGGAATAAAAGCATTTGCTCCAGCCTCCGTCGGCAACATCGGTATCGGCTTCGATATCCTAGGGCTCGCCATCGAACGCCCCGGCGATGAGGTCATTGCCCGCAAGAGCGATACCCCTGGCCTCCGCATCATCAAAATAACGGGCGCGGGCGGCAAACTGCCCTACGAACCCGAACAAAACACGGCTGGCATGGCCGTGCTCCGTTTGCTCCAGCATCTGGGCGAAACAGGACGCGGCATCGAACTGGAGATCCATAAAAAAATGCCCATCAACAGTGGGCTGGGTAGCAGCGCTGCCAGCGCGGCAGCTGCTACTTTGGCGGTGAGCGAATTGCTGCGCACCGGGCTTAGCAAGCGCGAACTCCTGCCCTTCGCCTGGGCGGGCGAACAAGTGGCTTCTGGAGGCCCACAAGGCGACAATATAGTGCCGTCGCTGCTTGGCGGCATCATGTTGATACGAGACAATGCCACCCTCGACGTGCACCGGCTTCATGTGCCGCGCGGGCTGTACGTGGTGGTGGTGCACCCTAAATTGGAGCTGCTTACACGGGATGCCCGGGCGGTCTTAAACCCGCAAGTTCCCTTAGAAAAACATGTGCGCCAAAGTGCCAACCTCATGGCTTTTGTTGTTGGCCTTTTCAACGGCGATTTGGGGTTGCTGGGCCGCAGCCTTCACGACGAAATTATTGAACCTCAACGGGCTGCAATGATTCCGGGCTTTTATGATGTGAAAGAGGCCGCCCTGCTAGAAGGGGCTTTGGGCTGTAGCATTTCAGGGGCGGGGCCTTCTGTTTTTGCACTCTGCGCCAACAGTTTGGTGGCCGAGAATGTAAGCGATGCCATGCAGCGTGCTTTTGCAAAACACCATTTGGAGAGCCAGATTTACCTCTCATTGGTAAACCAGGAAGGTGCGGTGATTTGCTAAACTGACAAAAAAACGGCCCAGAGGTCTTCACCAATGAGCCGTCGTTCTTCCTACCGTAAATTCTCTTAAATGAAGCGATTTTGAGGGTGTCGTTTGTTGTCTCTCCCTGTTGATCGCTTACTTTATTATTTCAGTCCTTGAGCGGGACAAATATAAAACAAAAAACCGACAACTGCTTAACATTTGTTAATTAGTTTTTGATAGTTGCTGGCGAATTTGGCTGAGTGATTGGGGGGCAATTCCCAAGTAGTTGGCTACTTGCCAAAGCGGCACAGGGGCAATAATGTGAGGAATCCTTTCGATTCAAGGATCATTACAGTAAAACAAGATAAATCTGAAATTGAGATGATTAGGGGTTTTATCTTGCGGGCAAAAAGACGATAACCACCTATGAAGTCACAATTTTGGGCACTGACCATTTTCTTCCCGCTATTTGCGAACTGCCAACCCGCTCCTAACCCTTTCAATATCATCCCGTTACCTCAAAGTATAGAGGCTAGAAAGGGTGTTTTTACGTTAAAAAACAACACCAAGATATATACGCCGGAAGGCCAGCCAGATTGGGAGATTCCCGCCCAGTATTTCATGGCAATGGCGGCCACCAGCACTGGCTACCGCCTTGTAAGCCAACCACTTAAAAAATTCAAGGAAGCCAAAGGCAATTCAATCTATTTTGTCCAGGATGCCAGCATTGTGTCTGAGGAGGGCTATTCGTTGGAGGTAAAATCCAATGCCGTAATTATCCGTGCCAAGACGGCCGCAGGGGCTTTTTATGCGGTGCAAACACTGCGGCAGCTTTTTCCCCCTGAATTTGGTGGCACACACAGTTATGGCAGTGTGAAATGGGTTGCCCCGGGGTGCCTTATCCGAGATGCCCCTCGATTTGCCTACCGGGGGATGCACTTGGACGTGGGCCGCAATTTTTTTCAACCCGTTTTTGTCAAAAAGTACATTGACATGTTGGCGATGCACAAGTTCAACACCTTTCATTGGCACTTGACGGAAGATCAGGGCTGGCGCATCGAAATCAAAAAATACCCTGAACTCCAGCGCACGGCCTCCTGTCGGAAAGAAACGCTTCTTGGCCATTACAACGACATGCCGCACCGTTTTGACGGAAAAAAGTACTGCGGTTTTTACACCCAGCGGGAAATCAAGGACATTGTGGAATACGCCAAAAAGCGGTTCATCACCATCATACCCGAAATCGAAATGCCAGGCCATTCGCTTGCTGCGCTCTCGGCCTACCCTGAACTTGGCTGCACGGGTGGCCCTTACGAAGCAGCCACCGAGTGGGGCATTTTTGAAGACGTCTTTTGCGCGGGCAATGACCAAACATTTGCCTTCCTCGACGATGTTATGGCGGAAGTATGTGATTTGTTCCCCAGCACCTATATCCACATTGGCGGCGACGAATGCCCCAAAAAGCGCTGGGAAGCCTGCCCAAAATGCCAAAAACGCATGAAGGATGAGGGGCTGAAAGATGCCCACGAACTCCAGAGTTATTTCATCCAGCGCATGGAGAAAACACTCGCGCTCCACAACCGGAAAATCATTGGTTGGGACGAGATACTTGAGGGAGGGCTTGCGCCCACGGCTACCGTAATGAGTTGGCGCGGCGTCGAAGGAGGCATTGCAGCCGCTCGCTCCGGGCACGATGCCATCATGTCGCCAGGTACGCACTGCTATTTCGATCATTACCAGAGCGACCCTGCTACGGAGCCAACGGCCATCGGTGGGCTCACCACGCTCGAAAAAGCATACAGTTATGAGCCAATCCCCGAAGGGCTTTCGCCCGAAGAGGCCAAGCATATTCTGGGCGCCCAAGGCAATGTGTGGACAGAATACATGCCCAAATCCGAACAGGTTGAGTACATGGCTTTCCCGCGTGCCTGTGCACTGGCAGAAGTGGTGTGGTCGCCCAAATCAAAGCGCAATTGGACGGATTTTTCGAAGCGCATCCAGCCGCATATGAACCGGCTTGAGGCGGCAGGACTGAAATTTGCCAAGAGTTTTTACGACGTGACAGCTTCATTTTCAAACAACAAGGTGACGTTGAAAGCCAATGACCCCACCCTTGAGATTCGTTACACCAGCGATGGAAAACCTCCCTCGCTCAATGCGCCCAAGTACGTTTCGCCCATCCCGATCACCAAAACCACGACGCTCAAAGCCGGGGTTTTTGGCAAAACAAAAGCACTTGGAAAGGCGATGTCTGTGCAGTACACGATCCACAAAGCAATTGGCAAATCCTACGTCCTACCCCGCAAACCCGACCAATACACCGGCGGCGATGAGTTTGCGCTGACCAATGGCGTGACAGGGGGCATCAAGACCTGGAACAACTGGGTAGGCCTCGTCAACCACGACATTGACCCCGTGATTGACTTTGGGCAAGCCACAGCATTTGGCAAAGTATCGTTCAATTTTGTGAACGCTAAAGCATCCTGGATTTGGCCCCCAAAAGGCGCGGAAGTGTACATTTCG
>JANMME010000994.1:0-3192 GCA_031373015.1 Saprospiraceae bacterium | reverse complement strand
GTACGAATATACTACTCTCCCAAGATGATGTATTGGCTCACCGGAAACCCTGACTATTGGCAGGAAGGGAAGAAATCAGGAGAAGCAAAACCTAAAAAACCGAGGGAAGGAGAAGTGCCCGAAGGCGCCATGATCGTCAAGGAAATGTACATGCCGCCGGCAGAAATATATATGGAACTGGTGGCGCTCATCAAGCAAAATGGAGGTTGCCCACAAGATTCGACCAACCAATATTATGAATACCTGCTGGGCAACTTGATAAGCGATTGGACGGTAATGGTCAAAGCCGGTTCCGGCTCCAAAGACGGTTGGTTTTGGTCTATTGCGGCTGCGCCAGCCCCTGGGGAGAGCATTGAAGCGGCGGTCAATCGCCAGTTGGATGATTTCAGCCATATCCAATTGTCCAGCTTCGGGCTACCCACCTGCCTGCGCTGCCATGCTTCGGCAGAAAAAGATTTTACGTTCAGCGCGCTGAACAACGTAGAAGGCAGCTTCCGCCTTGACAAAGATAGCGTTTACCAGTATTGCCCGAAATGCCCCGAAGAAAATTACCTGCTGCATTACTCGGATCAATCCTGGCGCGACACTGCTTATGTAAACAACCACAATGCTGCTTTTTTTTCAAATATGTTCCATTCCCGGCCTTCCTGCATTGATAGCTCAGCGTTGCTAAAAGTATTTGAATTGTCCCCCTGGCTACGCCCCTGGTCTGGAGAAAACAAATCGAAGCACTCCGCAAATTTCAGTCCCCACACTCGGTCACTGCGTACATCTTTCAGCGATGTAAGCGCGAATCGGTATCCGAGCATCAATCCGGCATTTGCAGCTGCTTATCCCTATTTTCCTGGCCTGAGCGAAGCTGAGGTAAACGCTTTCCCCAGCCAATGGTCTGACCACGTGGTTCAAGAAGCCAAAAAGACGAGCCATTATATCACTTCCGACAATTGCCTGGGCTGTCACGGCGGCCTGAGCGGAGCGCCACCCGATGTAGCGATGTTTGTCCAGACCGGCCCCAATTATGGGGATGGCTACAATGTTTCTGAATACGGCGAGTGGCGCTGGTCGCCAATGGGGCTGGCCGGGCGCGATCCCATCTTCTATGCACAGTTGGAAAGTGAAATGGAGCTGCTCAAACAGGATGCGCAGCGAAACCGTTGGCCGAAAGACACGCTAAAAAAAATGCAGGAACAAGTCGTCAGCACCTGTATGAGCTGCCACGGTGCGATGGGGCAACGACAACTCAAAATGGACGCTCGAAAGGATAATAGCCTCGACCCTTTGTTTAAAGTCGAATACGTTTACCTGACGGAGGCCTTGTCAAAAAATGACGAAAAACCGCCTGCCAAGCTCTACCAGTACCACAAATACGGCGAACTGGCAAGGGAAGGCATCAGCTGTACGGTTTGCCACCATATTGATCCGCCTAATCCCGAGGATGTAAAAAACTGGGATCCAAAGCAACCTAATTGGATCAATAAGCATACACCGGAACCGTTAGCCTATTACCTGTTTCACAACACAACGGGACAGTATGTGCAGGGCAGCGCGCATGAATTGAACGGCCCTTTCAACGATGTGAAAACAATGCCCATGAAAAATGTGCTGGGCATTACCCCAAAGTACAATGAATTTATCAAGAATTCCCAAATGTGCGGCAGTTGTCATGCTATCAACCTCCCCAACATCGGACAGCATTACGACAAAAACTCTGTGCTCAATGCCGCCGAACAGAACCCGGTACTAAAACCCTATAATCACACCATCGAGCAAGCCACCTTCCTCGAATGGCAGAATAGTGCATTCTCGGTGGAGGGGAAAACATTCAAGAGCTGCCAGGACTGCCACATGCCCGATGGTTTCCAAAGTTTGGATGGCAAGGTCAATATTGATCAAATCGCCACAAAGATTGCTACGATCCAGGATTTCAATTATCCGGCTGTAGAGAACCAGGCGCCGCATGAAGAAATTCGTATACCCTTCAGAAGGGATTACCGGCGACACGAACACGTGGGCCTGAATGCCTTCTTACTGGAGATTTTTAACCAATTTCCGGAAATCCTGGGCGTATTAAGGGGGCTGGATCCAATGACATACGCCACCAATGGGAATGCCCTGGCGATCGAAAATATGCTGCTCCAGGCTCGAAACAAAACGGTTGATCTTGATTTTACGGTGGAGCTGCCCGCGAAACAGTCACTTAGTGTAGCCGTTACGGTAAAGAACAAAACCGGGCACCGCTTTCCAAGCGGCGTTTCTTTCCGCCGTGCTTTCCTTGAAGTCCTAGTGATGAAGGGAAACGATGTTATTTGGGGCTCTGGCCGCACCAACGCGGCGGGTGTTATCGTAGATGAGAACGGCCTACCACTCAAAACGGAGTTTCTGCCGGACTCTCATAATTATCAGCATCACCACCAGCTGATTACCAAACAACACCAAGTCCAGATTTATGAGGAACTCAACCAAAATGCCCAGTTTGACTTTACCACCAGCTTTATTCACCGGGTGCATCCAATCAAAGACAACCGCTTGTTGCCCCAAGGCTGGCGCAATTCAGACTATTTTAAGCCCCAAGGAGAAGTGATGCAACAGTTTATGGAAGCCACTGACCCGGATGGCGTGGCGGGCGATCCAAATTACGAGGACCAGGGGCCCACATTCCCAGGGCAGGATAAATTGACTTATAGCATCCCATTGCCCGAAGGCATTGACCCCTCCCAGCTATCTATCAAGGTAAGCATGTATTATCAGGCAATACCGCCTTATTACCTGAACCAACGCTTTACAACAGTACCCGATGGCGAGGCTACCAAGCGGCTTTATTATCTCACCAGCCGCCTAAATTTGGAGGAGACGGCCTTGGAGGATTGGAAATTGCCGCTCGTATCCAAGCAAATGAAGTATTGTAGGATCAAAAAGACTTGGGCGGACGTTAGCAGTAACTGTCAGTAGTTTTGCCTTTTATTCATTGTCAGGTGTTGGTTTATCAATCCGCGATGCTTAGACAGTGTTGGGCTGTTACTTTTTTGCCAGTTCGCGGCGCACTTGCTGAACGAATTTATGGGTGACACCCACGAATTCGGCTACCTCGGCATCGCTCCAATCGGGAAATTTTTGGATGGTTTTGATGGTGATGGCGTGGGTCGTCTTTACCATGCCTTGTTGCATGCCTTGTTGCATGCCTTGTTGGATGCC
>JANMME010000939.1:0-2914 GCA_031373015.1 Saprospiraceae bacterium | reverse complement strand
CAATAGTCAACAGTCAATAGTCAACAGTCAATAGTCAACAGTCAATAGTCAACAGTCAATAGTCAACAGTCAATAGTCAACAGTCAATAGTCAACAGTCAACAGTCAATGAGAACGCTCCTAATAGAAGATGAAATCCCCGCCGCTCGTCGGCTCAGCAAAATGGTGGTAGCAGCCCGACCCGCGGCCAATATCCTCGATACACTCGACTCAGTGGAAGGCGCCGTGCGCTGGCTGCGCACCTTCCCTTCGCCCGATTTGATCTTTATGGATATTCAAATCGCGGATGGGCTGAGTTTTGACATTTTCAAACAGGTGGAGATAACCGCACCGGTCGTGTTTACAACCGCTTTTGATCAGTACGCCGTGCAAGCCTTTAAAGTGAGCGCGGTGGACTACCTGCTTAAACCCATTGATCCCAAAGATTTAGAAAGTGCGTTGCAAAAATTTGAAAACCAACGCTTTAAGCAAAGCCCCCTGGATATCGAGGCGCTCTCTCGCCTAATCAAAAAAGAATCCTACAAAGACCGCTTTTTGGTAAAAAGCGGTCAGCAACTCACCTTTTTGGCGGCTACCGACATCGCCTATTTTCGCTCTTCAGATGGGCTTACACAGGCACACACCAGCGGCGGGAAAAAATATTTTGTGGAAAACACCCTGGAAGAACTCGAAAGTTTGCTTGACCCGCGTGAATTTTTCCGCATTAGCCGAGGACTGACGGTTAGGATTAGCGCCATCCAAAAAATCCACCCGCATTTGAATGGCCGGCTCAAACTCGAGCTAGTCCCCGTATCGCCGGAGGACGTTTTTGTGAGCCGCGAACGGGCCAATGAGTTTAAGACCTGGCTGGGAGGCTAAACGGGCCAATTGCTGGCTTGTGCAAAAGTTGTCGGCTTTTTGTCAACTGATTTTGCCACATTTGCCCGCAAAAGCACCCGACTTAGCATGCCGAAATTCAAATTCACCTCCCTGTTTGCCTATTGGCTTTGCGCTGCGCTATTGGTGGCGGCTTCCATGTTTTATTACCCTAAGTGGAACAAACCTGCCACGGAGGCTACCATCAGTTGGGACGTGTCGGGCTACTATCTTTATTTGCCGGGGGCCTTGATTTACAAGGATTTGAAGCAGTTGAAATGGTGGGACGCCGTTGATGCAAAATACCATCCGGGCCCCGGCATGGGCCAGGCATTTCAGCATCCTTCGGGCAATTGGGTGATGAAATACCCCATGGGGCAAGCCTTGCAATTCCTGCCCTGGTTTGCCGTGGCCCATTTACTGGCCGAGCCACTCGGTTATCCCGCAGACGGCTTTTCGCTCCCCTATCAAGCCGCCATCAGTTGGGGCAGTTTGCTTGTTGCCCTTCTGGGGCTTTGGTTTTTCCGAAAGGTTTTAAAGGAATATTTTCCAGACCATGTGGTGGCAGCCGTTTTGGTGTGCATTGTATTCGGTTCCAATTATTTGGAATACGCAAGCATCACCGGGGCGATGACGCACAACTGGCTTTTCACCCTGTATTCCATCCTGATTTACAGCACGATACAGTTTTATCGAAAGCCAACATTGGGGTGGGCGGCGCTCATTGGTTTGTTGGTTGGCTGGGCAACCATTACCCGTCCGACGGAAATCATCTCGGCCATTATCCCACTATTTTGGGGGATCAATTCTTGGACAGCTTTAAAGGGGCGATTTTCTTTTTTGATCAACCATTGGCCAAAGATTGGCCTTGCTAAACTTTGCGGAGGCGCCCTGGTTTTCCTCCAACTGGCCTATTGGAAATACGCTGCCGGCGAATGGATTGTGTACAGTTATCAGGATCAGACCTTTACCTGGTTTCCGCCGCATATCGAAGACGTGCTTTGGAGTGCGCGGGCGGGCTGGCTCGTTTATTCCCCAATGATGCTGTTTGCGGTGATTGGTATTTTTATGCTGCGCAAACGTTTGCCTGAAGTTTTCCCAACGGTATTTTTGTTCTGTATGATTGCCCTCTACATCACTTCCGCCTGGGATATTTGGTGGTATGGGGGTAGTCTTGGCCAACGCGCTATGGTGCAGGCGTATCCACTTTGGGGATTTGGGCTGGGAGCGTTTTTGGTTTGGGTTTCAGGTCAAACTTGGAGAAAATGGCTTTTTGTTCCAATCGCTGGAGCTTGTATTTACCTTAACCTATGGTGGAGCCATCAGGCACATCTGGGCGGGCTTTTTGTCAGCGAACAGATGACCCGGGCCTATATGTTCAAGGTTCTGGGGCGTTTTGATGTGGAACGTGATCGGTTAAAGTTGTTGGACACCCGGGAGGAGTTTTCAGGTGAAGAACGGAAAAATGTACGAGCGGTTTTTTCACAAGATTTTGAGGCGGATACTACCGGCATTGCTTCTGCAGAATTGCCCATTACAGGCACTAAATCCTTGATAATAAAGGAGTTTTCGCCTGAATTTGTATTGCCCATAAAATCGGGCGAAAAAGGCTGGGTTCGTGCAGCCTGTTCTTTCCGTTCCGATCCAAAAGAATGGGAAACCTGGCGTATGACGCAATTTGTGCTGCGTTTCAAAATGGGCGATAAAATAGTTAAAGAACGCGCCATTCGCTTACAACGTCATGTTGACGGCAGCGAGCCAAGGGCTATTTTCTTCGATACGCGTTTGCCCGACCAGTCATTTGATCGAGCATTCCTCTTTTTTTGGAATCCGGGAAGCGACAAAACGGTGCGTGTAGATGACCTCAAAGTGGAGTGGTTTGAGTGATTATCTGTAATTAAGCAACCTTCTAAAAACATCTTCTTAGGTTTGCTTCAAGTGCGAGTAGTAGGATTGGGGTCTAAAACCTTGGCTTCCAGTGCTGCAAAGTATCATTGCTAATGCTTATTCAGACCACGATAAAATGTCTTTTTTAATTCTAGAATTTCAATTTCCATCTT
>JANMME010000926.1:0-5486 GCA_031373015.1 Saprospiraceae bacterium | reverse complement strand
CCGCTGGAGGCTTTTATGATACCGTTTATCTGCAAGGAGGTGGTAATGGATGCGCCGCTGGCATCCACTCCAAGTCTTACCATGTTGTTGAATATCCGCGCATTGCCCGTATTGGGGATGTTGATACCCGCCATGCCGCCCGTTGCGGAGGCCAGGTTGATGCTGTGGACAAAGTTCTTGAATATGACGGTGTTTTGTTGCGGCACAACAGCCGTTGCAAAATACATCCCCTGAATAAATCCTGCCACCGTGGTGTTCGTATTGGTCAGGCTGTGAATGGTATTGTTGGAAATATTGCTGCCGCCAATAGCTAACCCTGTCATGGTAAGGCCCACCACAGATGCCGCATTGTTTATGGCAACGTTCGTCCCATTCGTGGTCAAGTTGAAAATGGTATTTCCCGTAATGGTGTGCCTGCCACCGCTTGCCTGAACGTTGATACCTGAGAGGACACCGCCCGCGCTGATATTGTCCTGGGTCAGGTTGCGGATAGTATTGTTCGTGATAATATCATCCACGGTCGGGTTCAATACTAAAATACCTGACAAGAGGCCGTTACCAGAAGTAGCACCGCCCGTCTGTTGGCGAATGCTGTTCGCGATGGTGCCTCCAATGGTATTTCCACTGATAGTGAGCCTACTTAGTGCGACTGGTTGCGCATAAATCACCCTGAAACTAATGGCGCCGGCAAGGGTTGAACTTGCGTTGATGCCACCAATATTGTTATTGGTAATATTGATCTGGCTGACAGAGGCGCCCAAGCCAACACCAATCGGCAACAGGAATGGAACCAAGGAGGCAGAGGTCAGCGTAAAGGTGATATTGTCAATGGCACTTTGAGAGCCAATGGTGTTGTTATTAATATTGACATTGCCATTAAAGTGCTCGATCATACCAGGCCCGGTGGCCGTAGTTGCGGTCGAAATGGCAATATTCTGAATGGTGTTGTTGCTGATATTGGAGAAAGCGCCAATGGAGGATGTAAATCGAATCATCCGGGGCGTAGGAAAGCCTGTACCACCCCCACTCCACGACAATGCTGCACCGCCGCAAAGCGGGGCCGAACCACCGACAAAGTTGTTGGTGATCGTGAAGTTGAACGAAAAGGCCGGTGCTACCAAACTGGTATTAATATTGATAGCCCCTTGGTCCGTGGCCGTAAGCATGGTGAAGGTTCTTGCTGCCGTCTGGTAAAAACTGTTGTTGGTGATCGTCCAATCAGAACCACCGGCAAACATGTTGATGGCCGCGCTTGAAACGGTTGCGGAGGCATTGAACCAGTCGTGAAACAAGCTATTTGAAATGGTGATGTTGTTGTTTTGGGTATTGTAGCTGGTCACCGTACCTGAAGCATAGATCAGGTTTGTGGGTGTCGTGAGGCCATCGCGCAATTCGCAGTTATCAATGGTATTGTTGCTGTTGCCGGTTGCTGCGGTTGTGGTAGAGAAAACGATCACACCACTGGTAGTACCCGTATTTACGCCTTTAACGGTGCAAAATTTAAGGGTATTAAACCTTGCGCCGTTGATGAACTGCATAGCATACCCCGTCAATGCGGTATTTTCAATAGTCAACTGTGAAGGACCAGCACCAGCGGCGCGTCCATCAAACGTAATGTTGCTCGCGCCGTTGATGTTGATCGTTCCGGTTGGATCTGCCCCAGTGATAGAACGCCCTACTGCGCCGAGTTCCGGACGAATCGTAATCCCACCGATATATGGACAAGGTGATCCTAAAAAGGTAATAGGAAACGTTTCCACCGTACTGAGATAAGTGCCCTGTAGTTCAAAAATGACCGGCCCTGCGGTACCATTGGCCAGTGCCGCAGTAACCGCTGTCAGAGAAGCATACGTTCCGGTTGGCCCCACCGTATAAGTGCCTGCTGCCAGTGAAGGGCAGGCAGGCGTAGCGGCGGTTCCAAAAAGCGGTGCGGTAGTTTTGTAAAGTGGTCCGCCTGCGCAAGGAGCACTGTTAAAAGAATAAACATAAAAATCATACGCGGTGCTTGGGGTTAGCCCTGTGGCACTAAAGGTCGTTAAAGCGCTGGAAGACACCACTGTACCAAGTCCCAAGGCATTGCCAGTCGCGTAGGTAGTTCCGTTTACGGGATTGGTAGGCAATGAGCCGGCTGGGTATCTTACGGTAAGGTAACCATCAGGCGCCCCTGCCGCTGCAGTAAAAGAGCCATTGATCTGGGAAACAGAGATGGGAGTCAATATCAAAGCCGTTGGCGAGTTTGTAGGCCCTGTTGGAGGAAGGCTCGATACCAACGATATTTCATCCACGGAGCCTGGCGTTGCGCCTGCTACGGAAGCGTCATTGGACCACATAAACACGAGCCGACGGGTGGTGCCCGCATAAGACGCAGGCAAACATATCGTTTGCGTTTGATAGGCTGCCTGAACGTTCAGGTTGGGCGGTGCACAATGAATGACTGCACCAGGGTAGGAAACAGGGACATTCAACCAGCTTTGAAAGGCACCTACCGGGTTATTCACCGTGGGCGTGTTGGATGTAGGCATGGAATAGACCGTCACATAGTCAAAGCTTGCTTCACCCACGCCTTTCCATTTGAAGGTCAACACAATATTGGTCTCCCCTGCAGGGAAACTGATATCTCGGTAAAAATGTACCGTAGAAGCCACGGTTCCATCGTAAATGTAGGTCGCACCTAGTGGATCATTCGAAACATAGCCAGATCTAGCACCTGCGGAAGGCGTTGCGACTGCACCCACAAACCATTGGTTGGTAGCGCCGTTGACCACCGTCCATCCGTTGGCAGCGAAGGTGGCGCCGTTTTCAAAACCACCATCTCCAGTAGGGTTGATCAAGGTGGTTTGTGCTTGGATATTAACCGATTGCGTCAAACAGAACAGCGCCATTGCGCCCAATTTCAAGAAGGTAGAAATTTTATTCATGACAATTAATTACAAGAATTAAAAAATTGGATTAGCCAATGTTTTGTGCATTGGCGTTAGAGCACTTCCCGGAATGAGCACTTATTGGTGCAACATTCCAAGTAAAGCAACATACAAGGCATTGAATTCGGATGCTTCCATATTGACTAATACCGGGTCAGCGGGTGCCTCCTGGCTTACTTTGATGAAGTTTTTCTCCGCAATCTCTTCGATTGGAATCCCTGAAGCCATATCTGCTTCCATATAGGCGAGCATGCGGTCGTAGCCAGTATACAGGGCAAATTCCAGTTCCTTTATCGTAGGAGAAGCGAGCACCTGAGCAGCGTTTGCACGCTCAGAAGCTACAACGGCGGAATAGTCCACAGAGGATTTCCACTCCGGTTCTTGCGGATAACCCTCGGTTGAAATAGGAGGTGGTGGCGCTACCGATGCATCGAGCTGAGCGGCGACTGTAGTAGCGGAGAAGCAGAGGAAGGCACAACTTAGTATTGCGACCATCGCAAAAAAACTAAAAGACCTGGGAAGGAGTAGACAATTTCTTTTCATGAGAAAAAATTATTAAAAAGATCAGCGTGAACAAATAAACAAATGTCCGTTCCAAACAGCATTTGTGTGGAAAACAGCATTCTCTCAACTGCACATCACTGGTGCAATGAAAGAAAATCGGATTTGAAAACAATAAAGAAAAAGTGGAGTGGGTAGAGTCTTGCTATTTGCCCCAAAGGGCAGCACCTACAGGCACCTTTTCACGAGATTAGGATTAAAACTTAAAAATCGGGTAAAAGTAGTGAAGATTTTGAACTGGAAAACTTTTTTTATTGCAGCAAACATCTCGCCAATTTTTGGGTGGCTTGGAAGAATTAAATTGACGACATTAAGTCGGGACAAGGGCGGTAGGGCAAATACTCGGACAAAGCACACTTCTACTATTCATTTTCAGCCAATGGGTGAGTATTGATCCAATATATCGTTTGGTCAAGCACAAATCCCAAGCTTTGTCATCCCTTCCAAATCAGGGCAGGCTTTGTCGAGACCCGTCCGCATCAAGTGCGCTTTGGCCGAGTATTTGCCCTATTGAGTGCTCGGGAGGGCAAGCACTCGGGATACGCGCACTTGATGCGGACGGGTCTCGACAAAGCCTGCCCTGATTTGGAAGGGATGACAAAACTTGGGATGAGTCCCCAACTCAAACAAGCATCCCTACTTCGCTTGAATCATTTTTTTCGTCGCAGAATCCGTAGCCGTTTCCAGTTTGTAGTACAACAAACCGGTCGTGTTGATCAAAGCGCGATCCAGCGCGATCGTATTCTCACCCTTTGCAAAGGCACCCTTCTGCTGGTACATCACCCTGCCTGTCTCGTCGTAAACCGACAGCGTTGCCTCCGCTGCTTCCGGTAAGAAGAAACCGATGAACGTCTTGTTCACAAACGGGTTCGGCTGGTTCTGGTACAACTCGAAGCCAAGGCCGGAGATGGTCTTGCCGCTGAAACGGAAAGCAATTCCAAGTCTGTCCACACCACCCTCCTTCGCCAAGGCTACGGCGGGTAAATAAGCCTCAGCGCGGGTAATCGAACCAGATACACCCAGCATCTCGCTCAACTTGCCCGACTTGGCAGCCCGGAAACGAAGCGTGAACGCTTGCGTGCCGTCAATGGATACGGTAGCTGCATCGCCAAACACCAGGCCAAAGTTCGATGCCGTCACGTTGCCAGATTCAACTGCGCCCACGGCCTCAAGGCCCTTGAGCAACATCGTGAACTGGAAGCCCTTCAACTGCTGTGCGGACTTGAACGTTACGTCGAACTGCTCGCCCGCTGCAACGTCGCGATCTTCGAGATCGAAGATTGCCGTGCCTGCCGTGCGCTCTTCGGCCTGCATCGTGGCGTTGGCCACTGCCGTGCCGTTCACGTCGCCGACCTTAACACCGGCGAAGTCCCTGTCCATCTGGCTCGTCAGCGGGTTGGTCACCGAGATCGTTTCAGGGAATGCCGTCTGGAAGGGGTTGTTCGGCGCGGGGAAGGCGAAGCTCTTATCCACAAAGCGCCAGGAGGTGTTGTTCGGCAGGTCGGTGTACAGGCCCAGGATCAACTTGCGTATCTCCACGATGTCGAATGTCGTGATCGAGCCGGACTTGTTGGCATCAGCTGCGATCATCTTGTACGGGGAGTTCAACGGCTCAATGCCCAGGATGTGCTTGGAGATCAACACCAGGTCGTACGTCGTCACCCCGTTGAGCGGGTTGTCGTCCTTCTCAGGAGCGATGGTGAAAGTGGACGCCAGGGGAACATTGACCACAGCGTACATGCCATTTGCGTCAGAAAGGTCGAAATAAGAGAACGATGGATTGAAAGGGCTTGTACCATCAACATGGACTATAGCTTCTTCCACACCGTCAGCAGCCTCCGTTTTCAACGCACCGGCCACTACTATCTGGCCACTGCTCGGGCAGATGCCCAGGTTGTCCTGTACGATCACGTAGGTCTCGCAGCGGTCAGCGTTGCCCGCAGCGTCTATGGACCACAGTTCCACGCATTGTGTGCCGAGTTCAGCGCACGTGAACGTCACGCT
>JANMME010000285.1:0-2401 GCA_031373015.1 Saprospiraceae bacterium | reverse complement strand
TTCGCGTGTTCGTTGTGCGCGTGGAAAGCCCGGAGATGGGTTTTTATTTCATAATGGTCCAGCAGCCGGCGGCTCGTACGGGTGTCCTCCGCCAAAACGACTGACACCTCCTTGAGCACCCGAATGGCGCGCAGGGTGATGTCTTCGAGATTGCCGATGGGCGTTGGGACGATGTAGAGCATTGGGCAAAATCTATGGTTGACTCTGACGGAAATCGCTATAAAAATTGAGGATGGCCTGCAAGAACGTATTCTCAATAGTTGGAAATTTCTGATGAAAACCTTCAGGAAAAAGGTCAGGAAAATGTTCGAAAAAATACCATCTAAAAAGCGTGAACGATTCCTCGATATCATTTGCCTTCTCTTTCATCTCGATAAAAATCTGTTCCAATGCTACACTCAAGCCCTGTTCGTCGAGATGATCTCTTTCAAAAAGAAGCAGGTGGTTGCGAACTCTGTTCAGTACGTCATCAACAATTCGTTGTCTTGCCACACACAGGTTTTGGCGATACAACCGGCAGATTTCACTAGTTTTCTCGCCTCGACCCGCATTATCTGTCCCAAATATTTTTCCTTCTGAATCGAACCTGAAAAATTGCCTGGGATCGTCTATTTCAGGGTGCAGCAGTATGGGCTGTTCGGCAAGCATGAGGGTGTGGTTCGCCTTAAATGCGTATGTGTCGGGGGAACCATCAGCAGTAAGTGGGTATTGTGCAACTCGAATTCCCAAAATAGGAAACCGAGTGCCTTTAGCGCCTCTACGGTTACAGTCGTGGCATGAAGGCAGCAAGTTTGACCATTCGTAGCAAAGCCATGGGTAGCCTTCGTGACCACCGTCCTGTTTTGATTTCCCTGTGGGTCTATAGTGCTCTACTTGAGGTTCGTATTCGTTGTTTTCGCAGTAGGCACACTTATTCTCGTAATATGTTGCAAGCGCTTTGGAGGTTTTCTGAGGGCTCTTATCTCCACGGTAAATTTCGCTTTTGATTCCGGATTTGTCGCCAGCCAGTATCCTGTCGAAGTCTATTATTTCGAGCACATCCCGCAAATGGGACGGTGTATCCTCTTCTTGATAACTCCTATTGACAAAACGCATGGACTAGGATTGTTGGGAATAAGACAACAGTTTTTGGGCCTTATCTGATTTGCGCGCTAACTCGAGCAATTCCTTGTCCAGTATGTCATTTAGCACCTTCCCTTCATAGGTCGTTTCCGTGTTGACTCGCTGACTTTTGTCATTAAATGTTTCAGCAAAAATCTCCTGAAATCCGAAAATTGGAGAGGTCAATATAGTGTTCGGTAGCAATGTGCTGACATCAATATCTAGCCGCTCCACCGTGATACCCTCTTCTTTTGTTCTGTCGACTTTGAAGAAAATTGAACCTTTCGGTGCACCTAAAATCGGTATAGGACTATGCGTGGAAACAATGAATTGGATTTTAGGAAAAGCTTTAGAAAGTAGGGCTGGCAGTTGGCGCTGCCAGATTGGGTGCATATGCAGATCCAATTCATCAATGATGACGATGCCCTTGAAGTCATGGGGGGCACTCCATGATGGGTTTGACTCAAAAAAGCGGATACACATATCTCCCACGAAAGCTATGATACTTTTGAAGCCCGAGGCGAGTTTCAGAAAATCGAGCGAAGGAAGGTTGTCGCCTGTTTCGGCATCTTTTTCACAGTACAAAATGCGTCTAGAATCCTCGTCAAAAGAGATGTCGCCTATACCGGGCATGAGGATTTTGAACATTTCAATTACAGTAGTGTAACGCGATTTTCGCTTCGGGTCGGTGTACCAATCACGGAGATAGCCTTCGACGTTAAGTAAGTGGGCACTGGTTTTGAAAAGGCTGAAACTGGCTGAACTGCGGTCGGTTCTCTGCTCTTTTGAAATTTCATCTGTGATTTCCAAACGGTGTGGGCCGTAAGCCGCTATGCTAGGCGATTGAGCCTCGTTACTGCTGTTCGTAATCACTTTTTCTTCATCCCAGTAACGCAGGACGATATCCGTGCCTCCATTGGCAAGTTCAGTATCACCGTCTCTTTTTCCGTAAAAACCAATGAAGATAGCTCGAAGCAAACAGGATTTCCCATAGCCATTGTTGCCAGTCAGGAAAATCCATGGAGCACGACGTAGGCCAATCAATTCCGTTTTTCCGATACCCTGAAAATTGCGAACTACCAGCGATTCGAGCGCGACGGGCATCTCGCCGGATTTGGGCTTTGAGGGTTTTATTGAGGGAAGAAGGCTGCTTTTTTTTCGTTTTTCTCTAAACTCTAGCACCGTGCGCAGCATAGATTGAAACTCGGTTTCGTCAAGCATCCGAAGCCCCCGAGTTTTCCCTGTTTTAGGATCAATAGTGGCAGGTTGTTGCAAGATTATTTGGCTAATTTCTCGATAC
>JANMME010000889.1:0-4481 GCA_031373015.1 Saprospiraceae bacterium | reverse complement strand
GAGTGCGGCTTATGAATTTGTAGTAAACCGGGGGTTTGAGAAGTGTCTCACACTTTACCCCAAACCGGTCTGGGACGGCATCGCTGCTAAGTTGAGCCGTCTCAATAGTTTCAATGACCGGAACCGCGCCTTTGTACGCTCCTTTCACTACGGGGCATACCCACTTACCACCGACAGCGCGGACAGAATCCTGTTGCAGAAGCCTTTGATGGACTATGCGGGCATCACCAAAGAAGCCGTACTGCTTGCCATGAACGGCAAGATCGAAATCTGGTCGCCAGAGCAGTACACTTCCACAGCCGCTTTTGATCCGAACGAATTTGCCGATCTGGCAAACGACGTGATGGGCGGTCTCGATGAAGCGATAGAGTTGTAAATGAAGTAATGGAGTGATAAAGTGATGAAGTGATTTATGATCACTTGAGCCCAAATCACTTCATCACATCATCACTTTATCACTTCATAAACGGAGAGCCTGAAGTGATGATTTTGATAAAGCAATAATGTGATTTATGGATCACTTGAGCCCAAATCACTTTATCACTCCATCACTTTATCACTTCATACCATGGGGTACCACGAGTCTGTCCTTTTACACGAAAGCATTGGTTTACTGGGGGTTACGCCCGGCGGAATTTATGTGGACGCGACATTTGGCGGCGGTGGCCATTCCAAGTTAATACTCGAGAAAATGGGCGAAAAAGCTCGCCTGTTTGCCTTCGACCAAGACGAAGACGCACAACGGAACACTGAACAGCAGGAATTTTCAGTCCATCCGGGCTTCACATTCGTCCCATCGAATTTCAGGCATTTGAAACGGCAGTTGCGCGCGGAGGGCATCCGCGTTGGCACCGTCAATGGCATCCTCGCCGACCTCGGCGTGAGCAGCCATCAGATAGACACAGCCGAGCGCGGGTTTTCATACCGCTTTGAGGCGCCGCTTGACATGCGCATGAGCCGCTTAGAAGGAGAAACCGCCGCGGATCTATTGAATACCCGCAGCGCAGAGGAATTGCAGCGCATTTTCAGCGAACTCGGGGAGCTGCGGAACTCAAAAACCCTGGCGCAAGCCGTGGTGCAGGAACGCGAAAGAAAACGGTTCAGGACCACGGGCGACCTCGTGGAACTGTGCAGCAAGAACCTGATGGGCGAACGGATGCGGTACCTCTCCCAAGTGTTTCAGGCCCTTCGGATGGAAGTGAACGACGAGTTGGGCGCTTTGGCGGATTTTATGAAAGACGCGCTGGAGATGCTGGCACCGGGAGGCCGATTGGCTGTTATCACCTTTCACTCCCTGGAAGACCGGATGGTGAAGAATTTTATGAAAGCAGGCAATGTAGAAGGCGAGCCAGACAAGGACTTTTATGGAAATATCACAAAGCCCTGGGACTTAATCACCAAGAAACCCATAGAAGCCAGCCCCGAAGAGACCAAACAAAACACACGATCCAGAAGCGCAAAACTCCGGGTAGCAGCAAAGAAATAAGCCGATTGATTCGATTGATTCGATTGATTCGATTGATTCGATTTTTCGATTGATTCGATCCGAAGAAGGAGAAATCAGTGCTTTCTTCGGATCGCCCCAATCGAATCAATCGAAAAATCGAATCAATTGATAAATGGCTAACAAATTACTCAATGCCCTCAACGTCAGTCACCACACCACAGAACTGGTGTTTGGCAATTTTCAGTACCTGCTCTTTTTGGGCGGATTGGGCATTTTGTATATCGCCAACGCGCATTTTTCCGAAAAGGGCGTGCGCCGCATTCAGTCGCTTCAAAAAGAAATCAAGGAGTTGAAATGGGAATACACCTCTATTAAGAGTGAGACGATGTACAAGAGTATGCAAAGTCAGATTGATGAAAGTTTGGAGCCAGTTGGCCTTGACCTCGAAAACAAAGGCCCAAAAGTGATACAAGTGAAATAACACCGACAAGACCGAAGACGCCGACGCCGCCGAAAAAAATTCGGTGGTATCGGCGGTCTCGGTTTTGTCGGTGTTCAAAAAATGCAGAACAATGTTGAATGTCAAAAACGAAGTCCTCATCCGCGTGTACTCGGTCGCAGCCGTGGTATTGGTGGTGGCTGTCGTGATCTTGACGCGCTTGTTCCAACTGACGGTCACCGACGCCCATAAATGGGAAGCCAAAGCCGACAGCCTTTATGTGAAATTGGTGGACGTGCCCAGTCAGCGTGGCAACATTTTGGCCGATGACGGTTCGCTGCTCGCCACCTCGCTACCGTTCTTTGACATACATTTTGACGCAAAAGCCACGGGGCTTACCCCCGAAATATTCAACGATCAAGCAGTGGACAGCCTCGCGTGGTTGCTCTCGACCTATATTGACCAGTCGTACACACAAGGCGCATATAGGATATGGCTTGATACCCTCCGCAATGCCGACCCAAGGACGAGGGGAATCCGTTATGTGCCAATCGCCAAGAATTTGCCGTATTCTAAAATGCTCTTGATCAAGACCTTCCCCATTTTCCGGGAGGGGCGGCAAGCGGGTGGTTTGATTGCAGAGCAGGTCAGCAAGCGCGAACGACCTTTCAAGATTCTGGCACAACGGACGATAGGCTATTCCCAACGCGAAGGCGCACTACCCGTCGGGATCGAAGGCAGTTTCAACTCGATACTGGAAGGGAAACGAGATGACCTGCCCAAGCAACTCATGCTCAAAGTGCCGGGAGATATCTATATCCCTATCAACGACCTGGCGGAAATTGAGCCGGCTTCCGGAGATGATGTGGTTACCACTTTGGACATCAATATTCAAGATGCAGCAGAGACCGCCTTGCTCAACGCCTGCGAAACCCATAATGCCGACCACGGTTGCGCTATCGTAATGGAAGTGAAAACCGGGAAAATCCGGGCAATGGCAAACATTGGGCGCACCGCTTCTGGAGACAAAAGGGCTTATTGGGAAACCTACAACTATGCAGTGGGGGAGCGTGTGGAGCCAGGCTCGATGTTCAAACTCGCCTCTTTCATGGCCATGCTCGAAGCAGGGGAATTGGACGATTTTGACGAGAAAGTGCCCGTTTATAAAGGCAAAGTGAAGATCTATGACGAGGAACTCATTGACGCAGTGCCTCATGGCATGGATTCGATGACCATCCGTCAAATCTTCGCACAGTCTTCCAACGTGGGCACTGCCACGCTTGCGCAGCGGTTTTTCAAAAGCAATCCCGCTGCCTTTGTACAGATACTCCGCGATTTCAAGCTCGATATGCCCACCGGCATTGAAATCGGGGGCGAAGAAAACCCCATTGTGAAAAACCCCGCAGACCCTAAAAGCGAATGGAGCGGCACAACATTGCCCTGGATGAGCATCGGCTACGAATTGCTGCTTACGCCGCTACAATTGCTCACGTTTTACAATGCGGTGGCAAATGACGGGCGTATGATGAAGCCCTACCTCGTGCAGCGCACGGAACACTATGGGGAGGTCATCAAAGAATTCCAGCCCTACACCGTCAAGCGAAGCATTGCTTCGAAAAATACGCTCCGTAAGGCCAAAGAGTTGTTGAAAGAAGTGGTGACAGATGGCACGGCCCACAATATCTACACCCCGCTGTACAACATAGCGGGCAAAACGGGTACAGCACAGTTGAACTACCACAAATTCCGGGCTTCCAAAGGTATTCGGCACCAAGCAGGGTTTTGCGGGTATTTCCCCGCCGACAACCCCGTGTACTCCTGTATCGTGGTGATCAGCGAGCCAGAACGTGGCGGCTACCATGGCGCGGAAGTGGCCGCTCCAGTGTTCCGGCAAATAGCCGACAAGTGCTTTGCCATGAAAGCCGAACTGCACAGACCTGTGAATGCGGAGAAGCCTATTCCCCTGAAATACAGCCAATTGCCTAGTTACGATGCGGGCTCAAAAGAAGACATAAAAGAAAGCCTGAGTTGGTTGGGGCTTGGTTTCGACACGGCCCCAGACGTGGCCGATTGGGGCGTAATCATTGCCAAAGACAGTCTCGGGATCACGATGCAAAACCGCGCCGTGGGCGATAAGAATATCCCTTCGGTGGTGGGTATGGGGCTGAAAGATGCGATTTATCTATTGGAGAATCGAGGATGCCGGGTGCGTGTGGAAGGGGTAGGGAAAGTGCGACGGCAGAGCCTGGCACCGGGGACGCGGGCGAGTGGACAGACTTGTGTGTTGTTTTTGGAATAATCGAATCAATCGTACCAATCGAAAAATCGAATCAATCGAACCAATGCTTTTAACTCATCTCCTCCAAAACCTGCAAGTGCTTGAAGCACAAGGCAGCACAGACATCGAAATCGGCCAGATCCGGTTCGACAGTCGCGCTGTGCAGCCCGGAGATGTGTTTGTGGCAGTTAAAGGTGCGGCGGTGGATGGGCATCAGTTCATTGACAAAGCGATAGAAAAAGGAGCTGTGGCAGTCGTGCATAGTGACGGGGTGACTTCAAGTCACCCCGTCACTACGGTACAAGTCGTCGACTCTG
>JANMME010000841.1:0-2017 GCA_031373015.1 Saprospiraceae bacterium | reverse complement strand
GGTTTCGGCGTTCAATTTCTGGATGTTGGAAAGATCGGCCTTGAACATAGACCGCCCGTGGGTGCCGATGATCAAGGTTTGAGTTTTCCCTTGTATGACGAGGTCGTGTACAGGCACATCGGGAAATTCAGCGCTCAAGGTCTGGAAAGACTGGCCGCCATCCAAGGACACATATACATTGTGGTCCGTGCCGACATAAAGGACATTGGCGTTAGAAGGGTCTTCTTTTACCACATTGATCGGTTCAAACGGAAGATCGAGGCCGATACGCTCCCAATGTTGACCATAATCCTGCGAAATATAAAGATAGGGAGTGAAGTCGTCCCAGCGATAGCCATTTAAAGCAACATACACCCGCCCACGTTCGTGTGAGGAGGCAATTACCCGGCTCACCCAAAGATTTTGTGGCAGACTGTCGGATACTTTCGCCCAAGTTTCACCTCCGTCGCGGGTTACATGGATTAGGCCATCGTCAGAGCCCGCGTAGAGGAGTCCAAATTTCATAGGGCTTTCGCAAATACTCGTGAGCGTCCCGTAAGGCACATTTCCGGGCTTTCCGCCCTTGGTCAGGTCGCCGGAAATGGCTTCCCAATCATTGCCCTGATTGAAGGAGCGGTACAACTTATTTGCCCCGAAATAAAGCACGTCTTGCTGATGGCGGCTGAGCCATATAGGCGTTTGCCAGTTGAAGCGCAGGGGTCTTTCACCAAGATCGTGCTTGGGGGTGATGGGCTTTGAATCGCCCGTCAACTTATTGACCCTGAAATAGTTGCCAAATTGAAAACCCGTGTAAACCGTATTGTTGTCGCGGGTATCAACCTGTACCTGCATGCCGTCGCCACTCATGATTTCTTTGTAAGGGTATTGCCCCGATTGTTGCCAAGCGATGGAAGCTTCGTAATTGCTTGGTCCGGCCCACACACCGTTGTCTTGTGCACCGCCATACACATTATAGGGATCAGCCTCATCGGTGGTAATGGCATAAAATTGGCCTACGGGCGGATTGTTGCACTTTACCCAGGAGTCGCCGTTGTCCCAACTGATGTTGAGGCCTCCATCGTTGCCGTTCACGAGATGGCCGGGGCGGGCGGGGTTGAGCCAAAGGGCGTGGTGATCCACATGAACATTGTCTCCATTAATGTTTTTCCAGGTTTTGCCCCCGTCGTCGGAGCGGATAATCAAAAAACCGATCATGTACACCTTGTCGGCATCGTCGGGCAGGCAGCGCACATTGGAAAAATAGTAGCCGTAAGTGAAGTGCATTTGCTCGATGGCATCATCGTGGGTGCGTTTCCAGCTCGTGCCACCGTCGTCAGAGCGGTAGAGTTCGGCGCCGATGAAATCAGTTTCAAACAAACTGCTGTTCGCGTCTTCGAGATACTCAACCAGTGCGATGGGCTTGAATTTGTCTTTTTCAATTAATCCCTTGACTTTCTTTGCGTTGTATTTTTCCGGGAAATCATTTTGCTTCAAATAATCGCCCAATTTATCGTCAGAAAGTTTCAAAAAATCCTCTTTTGAAATGCTCCGCAATTGATCTTTGGTCAGCACATCCTCTCTTGGCTTGTCTTTTTTGGGCTTGGAATTTTGATTGTCCACGCAAGCATATAGCACGGTTTTGCCATTTTTCTTACCAGCGGCAAGGCCGATTCGGCCAATTTTTTCGCCGGTAGGGAAGCCGCTCCTTGGGGTGCTGGATCTTGTCCAGATATTGCCACCGTCGGTACTTTTCAAAATGCCGGAACCTTCCCCTGCGCCATCGAAATCCCAGGCATGACGACTGCGTTCCCAAGTGGCAGCGAACAAAGTATTTGGATCGTTTGGATCGAGCGTAAGGTCAATGCCGCCGCTATTTTCGTTGATAAACAAGATTCTGTGCCAGGTTTTCCCTCCGTCGGTGGTTTTGAAGATGCCACGCTCTTCATTGGGTGTATAAAGGTGGCCGAGCACTGCTACCCAAAGGGTGTTCGGGTCAGTAGGGTGCAGCACGATACGGGCGATGTGATGACTCTCGGGC
>JANMME010000840.1:0-6169 GCA_031373015.1 Saprospiraceae bacterium | reverse complement strand
AATGCTCCACTCCCCGAGTGTCATCCCGAACGCAGTGAGGGAACTGCTCAAGGGGAAAGTGTGAGCCTACGCTTCCCCTATTCTCATTTACAGGCCTGCCCCGGGCACAAAAAGTTAAGTTTCCAGTGGTTTGGGTTGCCTCATTGCGCTTAAACAGTTCCCTCACTGCGTTCGGGATGACACTCGGGGAGTGGAGCATTCCAATTTTCGTTTAAGGAGGGGCTCGATAGGCCCTTTTGAATTGAATGCGAGTATCTCTTTTTACATCGCAGCGTTACTTCATTTTTATTCAACAGAAAATATTTACTGTTTATCAATAAATTTTATTTGCAAAAAAGAAAAACATCTCCCACCTTTGCCCCATCTTCTCACCAACAGTAAAAAGTTGATCTATGAAAACAGCAAAAAGCATCGGGCTGCCCAAAGTACTTCGTTATGTTTTTCTTGGGCTAAGTGTTGCAGGTTGTATTATCCTCCTGCTCAACCTTTCGGCCTATTTCGGAATCGGCGGACACGGGCCGTTTATCCGGGGCTGGGTGACCACCACAGTGACCGAAAATAATCCTATTGTCCTGCCCCATCCTGATGGCAGTGGAGACCTCAAAATGTATAATTTTGGGACGCAGAAACTGGTCATGCTAGAATTTGCCAGCATGTCGGCCTTTTTGCAGGCACGGTATCTGAGTTACATCCTGTTCCAAAATCTTGCTTGGGTTCTGGGCATTTTTGTACTCTTCCAGATGTTTCGAATTTTCCGCAACCTGGATCTCGGCGCTACTTTCCGCAGCGACAATACACGACGCATTCGACACATTGCATTGGCGGTGCTGGTCTTCCCAATCGTTCGGTATATCGCTGCACGGATGATGTCGGGCATTACCTACGAGGCGCAGGGATATCAAATCACGGTGGCTCGCCTGCCGATATTCACCGAATCACTGTTGCTGGGGGGCTTGCTGTCCCTTGTTATTTTCTCGCTGGCGGAGGTTTTCCGCAGCGGCGCCCAACTTCAACAAGAACAAGACTTAACCATATAAGCCATGCCAATCATCGTAAATGTAGATGTGATGATGGCCAAGCGCAAAATGTCGCTCACGGAACTGGCCTCCAAAGTGGACATCACACTCGCCAACCTCTCTATCCTGAAAACCGGTAAAGCCAAAGCCATCCGCTTTGGCACGCTTGAAGCCATCTGTAAAGCACTGGATTGTCAGCCTGGAGATGTGCTGGAATATGTGGCGGAGCAGGGGGAAGTGGAATGAAAAAGCCGCCGCCAGATCGTAATGACTTGGCGGCGGCATATCTTCGCCAGAGTAAATTAGTCAGCCATGGAAAACGAGCCCATCAAAATTTTCATAGCATATTCCCGAACAGACGGTGATATGCTCGAAGAACTACGCAAGCAGTTCAGCCCGTTAGAAATATCCAAGAAAGTAGCTATCTGGTACGATGGAGAAATAAGACCAGGAGAAAAATGGGATGAGCGGATTCAGGAGGAATTGCATTCTGCCGAGATAATTCTCCTTCTTGTAAGTTCGGACTCAATTTCTTCTAAGTATTTCTATGAGAGTGAAGTACAAAAAGCCATAAAACGGGATGAGCATGGAGAAACAAAAGTGATTCCTGTAATTCTTCGCCCTTGTCTCTGGGAAGAAACGCCTCTTGCAAAACTTCAAGCCTTGCCCACAAATGGAAATGCTATTAAAACTTGGACTCCAATTGATTCAGGCTATTTCAATGTGGTTGAAAACATAAAGAGAATTGCTGATGACTTGCTTTGGGAGAGGCAGTTTGAAAAACATCCTGAAACGGCTTTAAAAACTATTGGCATCCTTAATTTCTTTGATTCAGATGGGAATAGAGTGGAGTATGAAGGAGACATTATCAAAGGGAAAGCAAATGGCTATGGAGTATCTAGATCACTGGGTAATTTGTATTATGAGTATAATGGGAATTACAAAAACAATCTTCGCCATGACGAAAATGGGATAATGAAATGGGGCTCTGGACACAAATACCAAGGGTCGTTTCAAGATGACAAAAGAACTGGAAAGGGTAAATTCGTATGGGACAATGGATATGAGTATGAAGGTGATTTTCTTGATAATACAGTAATGGGATTGGGCCTGTACAAAACCACGGATTATGTTTACGAAGGCGAAATGAAAGGGCAATCACCACACAAAAGAGGGAAAATGGTGAATTTTAAAGAGAACTATACCTACGAAGGTGAATTTTGGGAAGGTATAAAAAGAGGTAAAGGCAAAATTATTTTCGAAAATGGATTGACTTACGAGGGTGACTTTTTAGAAGATCAACCAGACGGCATTGGAATAAGAGTGCTTCCTAATGGAGTAATTTACGAAGGAGAATTCCGAAAGGGAAAGGCTTTTGGGAAAGGAAGAATGTTCACTGAAAAATTTGACATCTACGAAGGAGTTTTTATTCACGATTGCGTGAATAAAGGTGATGTTTTTGTGGATACAGAAGGCAATAAACTTGAATACTCTTATGATTCAATGAGCAATAAGCTTTGTAAAGTTTCATTTCTCAATGGAGATGTTTTTGAAGGAAAGAAAGAAGATTTTGGGGCACTAAATCAGGTAGGTTTGTATACCTTTTTCAACGGTGGAAGACTTCAAGTTACAAGGCATGAATCTGACCTTTTGATAGAATTTGAAAATGGAACAATTTTACAAGGATTTGGCGGCGTCAAGAAAGCTGAAAAGGTTTTTGAAGGTTTTTACAGACTCGAAGCTGGCAATATTTATATCCATTATCAAGGCAGTTTTTATTCCTGGTCGGATGGCAAATCAATGCCTGTTACACAAGAAAAATACAAAATTGATCCAACTTCAGGCCATCTTTTGGACAAGGTATGGCAATAAAATAGAAAGCAACGCTGCCGATGAGAGGGCTCAGGTGCTAAATATTGAGAAGCCTTGGTGGCGAAAACTCCTAAAATGAAAAACCCCGACATGCTAAACTTGCAAGTCGGGCTTTTATGCTATGATATCTTCAAGCAGCAACTGCCTTCAGTTCCGCTTGAATGCTTAATTCCCGAAGTAATACCCGAAGTTGTTCCAAGAACGCCTCACGCTGACGCTCAAACTGTTTGACCATACTGTTTTCGCCATGTAGGCGGTGTAGGTCAACCATATAGTTCGTCTTCTGGATTTGCTCCAAAACACCAATGATTTGTTTGGAATTTACGCCTTGAACCAATTCTTCCATGATTAACCTATTTTTATTTCTACAAACCCTTTTGGGGTTCGATACCCATTTTCATCTGGGCGAGAATACCCATAGATATCTTCCCAATACAGGTGGTTAAGGTGGCTCAAAAAATGCCTTTTGTGGTTGAGTGGGTATTCCAAGGAATAGTAAAAATCTAACCTTTTTACCTGTTTTTGTGCCGAGGAAAAGTATTTTTGATCAAAAACCGACCTGTGTGCCTCGCAATCTCGATAATCAAGCAGGTAAACAGCATCCAAATCAGTTGGGTTTATCTTTTGACTGACAAAACTCCCATCCAGCCAAATACTGTAAGGATACCGAAGCAAACTTCCCAATTCTGCCTGAAAATTCTGAAAATTTTCGAAAAGCAAGGTTCGAGTGGTTTCCCGATCCTGAAATGCCTCCACAAAATTATGGGTAAATACCTCCAAAGTCAAATTCATTTTGCCTTTGGGTTTCAAATAGCCGTTTTTATCAAATTCTAACCACATATGCGTTAAGCATCAATCCGCGCATACTTCGCATTCGCCTCAATAAACGCCCTCCGTGGTGGCACCTCGTCGCCCATAAGCATGGCGAACATACGGTCGGCCTCGTTGACATCGTCAATGGTGGCGATCTTAAGGATGCGGGTTTTCGGATCCATGGTGGTTTCCCAAAGTTGCTCGGCGTTCATTTCACCAAGGCCCTTGTAGCGCTGCACTTTTACCGAATCGTCATCCTCCTTACCACCACTAAATTCCAGTTGCGCCGCTTTGCGCTCCGCATCGTTCCAGGCATAGCGTTGGTTCTTGCCCTTTTTCACGAGGTAAAGCGGCGGCTGCGCGATGTATATATGCCCCTTTTCGATCAGTTCGCGCATATAGCGGAAAAAGAATGTAAGGATCAGCGTGGTGATGTGTGAGCCGTCTATGTCGGCGTCGCACATGATGACCACCTTGTG
Source organism: Saprospiraceae bacterium (assembly GCA_031373015.1). GTDB lineage: Bacteria > Bacteroidota > Bacteroidia > Chitinophagales > Saprospiraceae > M3007. The sequence continues at coordinate 1,989 of JANMME010000840.1, read as the reverse complement.
GTAGCGGAGTTTTTCGGTATTGAGGATGCGGTGACCTTCATCGTTTTCGCTGATGCTCACGCCGAGCGCCGTGAAGATGTTTTTGATCTCCTCGTTTTCGTAGATCTTATGCTCCATCGCTTTCTCCACATTCAGTATCTTACCCCGGAGCGGAAGAATGGCCTGCGTATGGCGGTCGCGGCCCTGTTTGGCCGTACCACCTGCCGAGTCACCTTCCACGAGGAATACTTCACTTTCTTCAGGGCTTCGGCTGGCGCAGTCGGCGAGTTTGCCGGGGAGGCCGCTGCCGGTGAGCGCGCCTTTGCGTTGCACCATTTCGCGGGCTTTGCGGGCTGCGTTGCGGGCCGTAGCCGCCAGCACCACCTTTTCAATGATGCGCCGGGCAGGGTTGGGGTTTTCCTCCAAAAACTGCTTCAGCGCGTCGCCCACACAGCGACTCACGATGCCGAGGACTTCGGAGTTGCCGAGTTCGCCCTTCGTTTGGCCTTTGAACTGTGGTTCTGGCACTTTCACCGAAATGACGGCTGTGAGGCCCTCCATGAAATCCTCGCCAGATATGGCAAAGGTTACTTTTTTAAAATAACCGTTGTCGTCCCCATACTTCTTGAACTCACGGGTAAGGGCCCGGCGGAAACCGTTGACGTGTGTGCCACCGTCGCGTGTGCTGATGTTGTTGACGAAGGCCACCACGTTCTCGGAGTACGACGTGTTGTAAATCATCGCCACTTCTACGTCCACCCCTTCTTCGCGGGTACTGATGTAGATGGGTTTATCAATGAAGTTGGTTTTGGCTTCGTCGAGATACATGACAAATTCCTGCAAGCCACCCTCGGAGTAGAAGAGTTCGGTTTTGAAACTGCCATCGTCTTCTTTTTCACGCTCGTCCACCAGCGATAGGCGGAGGCCCTTGTTCAGGTAGGAAAGTTCACGCAGGCGATGCGCCAAGATGTCGAACTTGTACTCTGCCGTCTCAAAAATCTCCGGGTCAGGCAGGAAGGTGATGGAGGTGCCCCTATCCTTGGTGGTGCCAATTTCGCGCACGTCGTACTTCGGTTTGCCCTGGCTATATTCTTGTTCAAAAACTTTCCCTTCGCGCCGCACCTCAGCGTGCAGCATGATCGAGAGCGCGTTCACACAAGAAACGCCGACGCCGTGTAAGCCGCCCGAAACTTTGTAGGAATCCTTGTCGAATTTCCCACCTGCGTGCAGCACGGTCATGACGACTTCGAGGGCTGATTTCTGCAATTTTTCGTGCATCCCGGTGGGAATACCGCGGCCATCGTCCGTGACTTTGATAGAGTTGTCAGGCTGGATAACCACTTCAATGTGGGTACAGTGGCCGGCCAAATGCTCGTCAATCGAATTGTCCACGACCTCCCAGACCAAGTGGTGGAGGCCTTTGATGTCGGTACTGCCGATATACATGCCAGGCCGTTTGCGCACGGCTTCCAAGCCTTCGAGGGCCGTGATACTGCTGGCATCGTAATCTGTGGAGAGGGCTGGTTTTTTCTTTGGGTCGAGTGCTGAATCTTCTGTCATGCGTTCCAAGTCTTTTGCTACTTTTTTTCTTTGAAAGATGAGTGCAAAGATACGGCGCGCCGCTCGCTAAAAGAAACCAAAAGGCGAGTTTTTTTGCGCTTTTTTCTGAGATAGATTTTGCTATAAAAAATTGAAAATCAAATAATTAAATGGCGTTGAGGCGAGCCCCGGGTTCTCTGGGCAAACTACTGGACATTTTTGCTTTAGCCGCAGACCTATAAGGTTTTCAAAAACCTTATAGGTCTCTATTTGGGCAAGTGCGTAGTAGTGTACTCGCTGGGAATAAGTACCTAAAAGTGTTATAGATTTTCCCATGCGTCCGCTCCCATTTTTGTTCCATTAATTTCTTCACAAACAAAATTATACTCCTATGAAAAAGATTGCGCTTTGTTTAACGCTGGTGGGTATCGCTGGGTTTTTGTCGGCCCAAACGGTCGCGCTTGACCCAAC
>JANMME010000822.1:0-2175 GCA_031373015.1 Saprospiraceae bacterium | reverse complement strand
AAAGTAACAGTTTTGGCGGCCTTATTTTGCCTCTCTCTTCGTTGCTCGTCGGTTTTTTAGCCCCACTAAACGCCCTCCTTGCGCCTTGACAGAGACAAAAACGCCACCCCAAAACTGTTACTTTATTTCGACCGCGTTCCTTCGCTATGTTCTTGCAAAATTTTTTCAGAAAAATTTGTTGCTCCGGCAATAGAGAAACTATCTTTGCACCCGCTTTTGGAAAAAAGCACTGGATCGGTAGTTCAGTTGGTTAGAATGCCGCCCTGTCACGGCGGAGGTCGCGGGTTCGAGTCCCGTCCGGTCCGCAAAAAGTTTAGGCTAACGTCCTGTTAAGCAGGTTGTTAGCCTTTTTTGTTCTGCCAACGCCCAATTTTGGTAAGAACTTAAAATGACGGTAAAGGGTATCTCCAGAGGCTCACTACCTCCCTTTCGGCGAAGTTGAAATTTTAAATCACTTCTTTTTGGCGTACAAGACGGAAATATCGCCGAAAAGGTCTTGCTCAAAATCCTCCATGAACATGGAAACACATGGGACATCAAGCGTGTCGGCGATGAGTTTAAAGGTGTTTTTGTCTGATGTCAGGGCGACATCTAATTTTTTGATGGACTTGGCCGAGGCCACTATTTTTAGGTCGTCCGAAACCCACTGCCGTACATTGGCATAGTTCCGTGCTTTTAACTCCTTTTCTAGATAAGCAATGAACTGATGCTTCTGACTTTTTGGAAGGCAGGTATCCAGACTTCGGTTGAGCAGAAGGGCAACATCTTTGGTATAGTCTACAAACGTGACATCCCCAGCTCCAAACATCAAGACCAGTTCTTTTGCCGTGTTTTCGGCGGCCAATTTCCGCAATTCACTCACAGTGATAGCGGAAATGAAAAAATTGCGGCGCGTTTTTCCTTCCTCCTTCTCATAGGCCGAAAGGATTTCCATCACCCGGTGGGCGATTTCGATGCGTCGCTTTACCTCTGGATTCTTGATGAACCGAGCTGAGTCAGACAAATAATCAACGATAAAAGAAGTGTCCAGAAGGATGTTTTGCCACTCGGCAATGGGTTTGGTGGGCTTCATGGATTAGTCGTTTTCAAGAGCAACAGACAAAACAACATCGTCGGAAAAGGCTGCTGGATGCTTATCCCTGAATATCTCGGCCAACTCCTTGAACGACTGTTCGCTCAACACTTCAAAGTCAAGCAATTCGGCAGACATGGTTTTATCCGTTTCTACACTGATTTTTTTCTTAACGGAAAGCCGAAGCCTACTTTTTTTGTACTCGCTAAGCAGGTCTTGCTCTTGCCGGGGCGTTATTTCGATATTGTACTCTTCTTGATTGATTCTGATGTGTGCTTTGCCGTCCAGCGTGTTACCACCAATGGCTGTGATGATGCCGTAAGCGGTTCCAATCTCGAAGTAGTGGACAGGGGTTTGGGGGAGTTTGATCTCTTCAACAGTGATTTGAAAGTCCTTGTCTTTATCGTAGGCTTTCATTTGGAGCTGACCGCCCATGATGGTTTTGAGCGTCTGCGCATATTTGCGCTGTACGCTGTTCAGTCCTTTGTAGTTGTTTTCGCTGATGTTTTTGTGGATGACTTTCAGGTTTTCATGAACAGTGAGGCTCTCGGTGGTCAGGTTAAGGGCGTAGCAATTGCCCCTGATTTCGCTCAACACCAGCATTTGGCTTTTGCCGATGTTGAGGGCTTCCGAAAGCGATACCAGCAACTCGCCCACGCGCTGCGCGGGCAGCCCTTTGAACCGTGTCAGGCTGTGCTGTTCGTCATCGAACCGGAGGGTGAAATGATAGCGTTCCATGTTCTGGTGGGTTTTTCTTGCGACGCAGATGGTTTTCAAGAGTTTCGTGAACGGGATCGTAGTTTTCGCTCACACGGCTTCTGTTTTGCAAATTTACATGAAAATGTATATTTTAGCAGAAATTTGATAAAACAGGGCGATTCCCTTAGAACAAAAGTACAGGGCATCTCTGTTCATTTTCTCTCCTTCTTTTCCAACCCGCCAAACATCGGCGCGGTGTATTGCTTATAAAGCCCAACAGGCACTCAATTAGAACTAGCTCAGCGCAAAAAGTAGATTTTAGGCTGTGTTTTTTAGTTCAGCCGTGCATCTGGTAGCCAGAATCGGCAATCCAACTTTTCTAAATTTGCGCTCAAATGGATTGG
>JANMME010000792.1:0-3395 GCA_031373015.1 Saprospiraceae bacterium | reverse complement strand
TCGTCTACCCAGACCATAACCTCGGAGTTGTGCTTATGCGAAAGCTTCTCCAAATTATAACTTCCGATGGCAGAAATATGACCATCTATCACCATGGCCTTGGTATGGAACATTTTGGCTCCCCGATACTCCCATATTTCTATACCAGCTCGCATTGCTCGCGCGCGGCGGTTTAAATATACTGCTTCTTCTAAAGGCAGGTCATTGGTATAGCTGGAATTGGTAAGTAAGCGGATCTTCACCCCCCGTCCAAGGCTTCTTTTAAAAGCTCGTCGCCAGCGAAGGGTAGGAACGAAGTAAGGGTTTTCAATGTCCAGGGTGCTCTGTGCTTTTGATACCAGCGCAATCAATTCCTCGGTGGCCTGATGGTCTTTCCGTGCGCGCCAACGGCGGCCTTTTCGCCTTTGATAATAGGTATAATTATCGTGTATGAAAGTTATGGGTTGAGTCGTCTTTTTATGCCCAACATTCCAGTCTTTTTGGCTGACGGGTGCGAGATGCAACCTTTTTTGAACGGTGGCGGGTGACTGCTCCAGTACCTCCTGCCAGCATTTTCTTTGCGTATCGGTTAAAGTAGCATACTTGCGACCGCTCAGCTTCGGATTGTCCCAAAGCTCCTTAAAGTGTCGTCGAGCATGTTGCGCAGTGCTGTCCGATAAAACGTACACCTCACGGTCCAAAAAGTTGCTGGTTGAATCGAGCGAATAATATCGCTCTGCGAGGTTCCGCCCCCCAACTATTAAAGTTTTGCCATCGGTAATGAGCATTTTTCCGTGCATCCGGTCAACGATGGTTCGAAATTTAAACCAATTTATGATGTTGAACACTTTCGTATGTACGCCGTGCTCTTCCAAATAACTAAAGAGGCAATCGGGCAAGTAATTGTCAAAATCATCTATCAAAAGCTGCACCGACACCCCCCGTTCAGCGGCTTCGATCAGCAGTTGAAGGGTGGCAAAGCCAATTGCATCGTTTTTGAGGGAGTAGGTAGAAAGGCAGATTTCTTTATGTGCCTGGTGAATGAGATCGAAGCGGCATTGCAAGGCTTCCTGCTCCCGGCTGAGTATGTGATAAATGCTGGGGGCTTGGGCGGAGAGTATTGGCCCGGATAGGCAAAGTAAATAGGTAAAAAGATGGACGTAATATCGCATGCAGATTGGGTGGAAAGGATGGCGGCCGTTTTAATCCTAAAACAAACCGAAAAATGCAAAACAGGAAAATTTAGAACCGCAAAATGAAGCAAAGATAAAGCCTTGAAAATCAAACGCTTGAAACAAGAGCATAAATCTTGATTATAAATTTTGCGCCTGCCCGCCGGTAGGCAGGGTTTTCCTGTTTTGCATTTTGCGGTTTATTATACTAGATAAATGGCCTCTTAACCATTATTTCCTTGGCAGCCACCAGCCCAACCAGGCCCCCACAAGCCCCCATTGAACCACTGCATCAATCAGGTATTCAATGGATTTGGTTTCAAACCAAATGCTATACAAGTAAGGAATGGTCAGGTAGCCAACAATACCTACCACGATTGAAGACTGCACTGCCGTCATCAAATTGAGGGTTTGAAACTTCATCAACAGCCAAACTAACAGAAAAGCGGAAACCAGGTCAATTGCAAACCCCCTAAACATATTCATCCCCATATTCATGTTCATGGATTTGTGGTAATTAATGCTGGCCCAAGGCTTGTCTACGCGGGCCATCATCTCGGCTTCTGCCTGCTCATGGCTGGTGCCCGGCGCCGGATAGGGAAGATGATATTCGCCCTCTTCTGCAAGGTTTTGCTCCAGGACTTCTAGGATTTTGTCCTGATTAGGGGTGTAGCCATACACAGATTTGTGAATGGGGATCATCGCCCAGGAAAGGAATTGCCAAATAAAAAGAATGAGCCCGCCTACCAGAGTTGCAATAATTTGCTTTTTCATGTCAATAGAATTTAGATGTGAAGAATGCTGCAAAAGTAAAAAATCTGGATTCAAAACAAAAAGTTTAGTAAAAAATTTTGAAAACTATTTTTTATCACTGGAGTTGAGGACATACTGTTGCATCATTGCACACTTTGTCGTACATTCGTACATCATTTAACCACGCAAAGCCCCATGATACCACGACATGTCCTTCCAAACAAACCCACAGCTCGAACTCGCGTTCGATTATGTGCGCAACACGCACAAAAACATTTTCCTCACCGGCAAGGCTGGTACGGGGAAAACCACTTTTTTGCACCAAATTAAAAAAGAAACCCCCAAACGTTTGGTCGTCGTAGCGCCAACGGGCGTAGCCGCCATCAACGCCGGGGGCATGACCATCCACTCGTTTTTCCAGTTGCCCTTTGGGCCTTATTTGCCCGGCGCTCCAAAAGACCCTGCTCGCCAACGGCGGTTTTCAGGCGAAAAAATACGCCTGATCCAGAGCCTTGACCTGCTCGTGATTGACGAGATCAGCATGGTGCGCGCCGATGTGTTGGATGCCATTGACGATGTGCTGCGCCAATACCGCGACCGATACAAACCCTTCGGCGGCGTCCAGTTGTTGATGATTGGCGACCTCCACCAACTACCGCCCATCGTGAAAGACGAGGAGTGGTACTTGTTGCGCGAGCATTATCAAACCATGTATTTTTTTGGCAGTCAGGCGCTTGGCAAATCTGACCCCGTTTCCATCGAGTTGAAACATATCTACCGGCAGTCGGATACGACCTTTATTGATCTGCTGAATAAAGTTCGCAACAACCTCATGGACGAATCCGTGCTGGCGCTGCTTAATAGCCGTTTCGTCGCTAACTTTCAGCCCACAGAGGAACAGCCTTACATCACCCTGACAGCGCACAACGCATCGGCTCAGGAGATCAACAGCGAAAAATTGTCATCCATCGCCCAACCCCAACAAACTTTCAAGGCGGCTATTGAGGGCGATTTTCCAGCCTTTGCCTATCCTGCCGACGAGATATTTGAGTGCAAAAAAGATGCACAGGTGATGTTTGTCAAAAATGACATGAACCGCGAAAAGCGTTTCTACAACGGCAAAATCGGTAAAATAACAGGGTTTAGAAAAGACACCATCTATGTCCGTTGCCCCGGGGAAAATGAAGATATCGAGGTTGAGGCCGTTGAATGGACGAACGTTAAATACACGCTGAACGAACAAACCAAAGAGGTGGAAGAGCAGCTGCTCGGCACCTTCACGCAATACCCACTCAAACTGGCTTGGGCCATCACGATCCACAAAAGCCAGGGACTCACTTTTGATCGCGCGATCATTGACGCGCAGGCGGCCTTTGCCCATGGACAGGTTTATGTCGCCCTCAGCCGATGCAAAAGTTTTGAAGGCATCGTGCTGCGCTCCAAGATCGTCCCTTCGAGTGTCAAGACCGATTCCGTGGTAAAAAACTACAC